>CAZITN010000006.1:0-31051 GCA_964542175.1 uncultured Thermodesulfovibrio sp.
GTCGCAATCCCTTCTATTTGAGGTCTCTATTCTTACTGCACCCCCCCTTTTTGTTCTGAAACTTCAGCAAGTTAAAAGACCGGTTGTGCAAATTTCATCACCTCCTTAACAAAACAATAATATTATGTAAAATCTTTACATATTTTCAACAATCGTTCATTATTCTAAAACACTTGTGCAATTCTATTCTGCTTCTTTCTGGCATCCCATAGCCGGGGCCGGCTATTTCTTGCTCCCTTAAAGGTCAAGAAAGCCTTAATGAGGCCATCAGAGACCTCAAAACCATCGTTGTCAAAGATCAACGGGGATTGTGGTCGAAAATGACCACATCACCTGCCACAGGACTTCGGAAAATCAGTTTCCTTGCCACCCCGTGCAGGGCATGGGCTATCTTTAAATAAAGCCAGACAGGACCAGGGCCGGTAAGAACAACATCATTGCCCTCACCGGCAAGTTCCTTTGCCTTTTTGATATACTCATCAATTCTGGAAAGTTTGGCAGTATCGGAATAAATCGTACTCATGTCAATTATTTTCATAACATGTCCTTTTTCGGTCTCTTATTTCTCCGCAGGAAGTACTTTCACTTTATATCCTGAAAATACCCTGTCTGATGTAACAATAGTCAGCCCCTCTGTCAGGGCCTGGGCTATCAGCATCCTGTCAAAGGGATCGTGATGATGAAATGGAAGTTGTCCGGCCTTCTCAGCATGGGAAAAGAGGATGGGAAGCTTCATAAACTGTTCTTCCTCCACTATCTTCTCCATGTGCGGCGGAGCCTTCAACTTACCCAGTTTCTTTTTTATTGAAATCTCCCACACACTGGCTGCGCTCACATAAACCATATTTACCTCATCGGAAATTATCGCCCTTGCCTTTTTCCCTAACGAAGGATCGTCCGCCAGCCACCATAAAAAAACGTGGGTATCAAGAAGATATTTTTTCACTCCCTGCCCTCAAAGCCTTTAATAATCTCATCAGGCGTCTCATTAAAATCAGGCGCCATCCATATCTTTTTCTTATACCGTCCGGGTTTGCGTTTCTTTGAAGGAGCTTTATACGGCAGAAGGTGGACAAGTGGTTTACCGGCCTTTGCAATCACTATCTCTTCTCCCTCCAGAGCCATTTTGATTAATTTTGAAAGCTCTGTCTTTGCCTTATGGATGTTCACTACCTGCATAATCTCTCCAATTGACTAAGCTTAGCTAAGTTTAATAACTAAGATATATATTTGTCAAGCATGAAATAAGTAATGATCAGCCCTTCACCCATTGCTCTATCTCCTGTTCAAGCCTTCTTATTGCACCGCCTATTACTGTTCTGATTCCCATTGCATCAGCTCTAACCCGGTCAGGTTCCGGAAGTTTTCTGAAACTTACCAGCATTCCGCTTGCCTTCAGGCCTCCATAATCCTTCAGGACATCCAGTTTATACAATGTGTCAGCAGCCTTCTGGTCTGCACCAATGCCTGTCAGGGAAAATCTCTTCGTTTTACACTCTATGATATACAGCCTGTTATCCGACAAAAAAATCACATCTAATTCGTTTTTAACATCGCATTTATCTATATGGCATACTTCAAGGCTGTGAGCAATATCCTGAATAGGTAACCGGCTTCTGAGGCTGTCAACAATGTCTTTCACATGGTGTTCAAGCCAGCCACCATTTGCAAAAAACCTGCTGTCTTCATCAGGAAATCTGATAACTCCATCAACATAACGCAAAAAATCACTCTTCTCAAAAATCATTAACAGATCACAAAAGTTTTTGTTATCCTTCCATCTCCCTGGCACAGGCGGAGAAGAAAGTGTCCCCTCGGACTCTGCGGCAAGGTAATTCAGAACACCAAGCGGTCTGCCAAACCGCTCTATCTCGTTTATGATAGCATGTGTGGTCTGTTTCCATTTTGAAGGAACGGATTTGCGGTCAACTCTGTCAGAGATCCTTGCACCGTGAACCCTGAGAAAGTTTTCAATCCTCACCCTGTTCTGAAGGTCTATAGAGTCCCTTTTCGGATACAGCCAGATCAGCCTGTCATGCTCTGGATGGACATAAAATACCGGTTTTTCAGCAGAACTAAAAGCCTCGTGTGCCACTATTGCCATCGGTTTTGTACCGCCGGTAACATTCAATCCTGCATCTTCGTCAAGTTCTGAGAGAATTTGCAGTATATCATCAGTAAGCATCTCAATATCCCATGGATCCCTGATTTCTTTCATTAGCACCTGAACTCTGTAGCTGCTTATTACCTCAGCAAGCCACTTAGCCCTCTGTTCCATATTGGGAGATACAAGCATAATAACCCTCTCAGGCCTTGTCCTTTCATCGAGCACAGGGGTAAGGTTTGGCGTGGGCTGTCCCGAGACCATACAGACATGTGTTCGGAGTCTCACTGCACATCCTCCGTGTGATCTGAGATGAAGATGGGACGGCCTTCTGACGGGTCTCTTGTGTTAATAATACGGCCATCCTTTTCCCTTCCTGTAAGGTAGATACTTGATACCCCCGCCTCCTCTGCTGCCTGAAACAGCCCGATTGTCATGGGAACACGGCCGCCAGTAGTGTCCACAAAAATGCGATTAGCCAGCACACCATTTGCGAGGACACCTTCTATCATTGTTCTGGCAATACTCCTGCTCCGTGCCGGGTCATTAGGATCAGAAAGCCCGCGAACAAGACTCTCCCTGCCGAAGATCGGTTCTATGCCAAGCGTGCTGGCCGTCTGCATGAGTTCTTCCGTAACCTTACGGGTTTTTTCGGTGAACACCAGACCTACAAAACGGGGCTTCAGGTGCCTCATTATCCACTCGGGCTGCTCAGCGCGGCTTACAGGAATCACAATGGCATCGACCTTTTCCCTGAGAGGATCAAAGGGCGTGCCGAGCCCCTCGAACTGTCTCCTGCGAGCCAATCTACTGATCCATCCGGCGATCTCATTTCTTGAAATAAACGCAGTAATGGCAATGGCTGTTGAAAGACAGGTGACAATATATCCAAAAATGATCCCTGCCCTATCCCATGCAGTTATCATATCTTCAGGCATCATAGAGTTTACTACGCGTAACACCGCCCATCCGATAAGAACTGCAAAAAAACATGCGATTAGAAATCTTTTCATTGTACCTGATCCTGATATACGACAATCTCGACTTATACCCTGTAAAAATTTGGTATCATTGTTGACTATGCATAACGAGCGCCTTATCCGTGGTCTTGACGCGTGGCATCTTCTTGACTATTGCTGCCTTCAACGAGAACCTTTAAGGTGTTTTTTTACTCTCAGCGTATCCTCTATCAATTTTAAAACCGCCTGATCTTTGGGTCGGTTAGCCGCTTTTTTGGCATTTAAAATATCTTCAAGATCAGCGACAAAAATATAATGCTTTCCAATCCTCATCTTTTTTGCCCTGCTTCTTACGCTTTCAAATGTCTGGTTATGAGACAACCTGAAAACAAAGTCCACTATAACATCGCTTCCTTCCACGGTTATCACCTCTGGTATTGCCTCGTCCCTTTTATATACTGTAAGAGAGAGTTTTTCAGCAAACTTATTGATCTTTTTCTGTTCAGTTCAGTATCTCTTACAAAAAAATCAATATCGTGAGTCATTACAGGTACACCCTGCAAGACAGAAGCAACATTACCCACAAGTATAGCCTCCAGTTTTACATCTTTCAGGGCCGCAACAATTATCTCAAGAACAGTCTCATCAGGGGACATATCTGCTGCCTCTCTTTTTCAGCAAAAAGCGTCGTCCCCATTTCCGGGGCATCAGAAGATTTCTGACTATCAGATGAAGGTCGTGCCTGTCAATATCGGGAAAGGCCTGATGAACATCCTCCTCTACCTTTAAACATCTCTCAAGAAACTTCTGATATTCCTCTTTAGAGACCTTTTCCATAAGCAATCTCTTTGTAATAAACAGGATACGAGTTGTTTATAGTCATTACACCACCTCCAGCAGCGCCCAGCCGATAGTGATTTCAGTCGTGACACTCCCTTTTTATCGATTCTGCAAATAACACTATCTCTTCTATTTTACTTTTTACTATCACTATATTATGCCAGTTGACTTTCAGATATTGATGGACAAGTTCATTCCTGTGTTTGACCAGTGGTGCAACCTTCAATGCAGTCTCACCAACGAATTCATAGCAGGCCAGTATGGTATCACGATAGGTATCGGGAATAGAGCGGTTTTTATGTTTTAGACATGCCTCTGCAATGTCCACCATGCAGAGAATAATGTCATTAATACATTTATCAAGTATATACCTGATGTCTCTATCAGCAAAATACCTGTCTCTGTCAACCCCCTCAGCCTTTTTCAAAAAATACTCTATAGTTTCGTTGAGAAATTCCGTGAGTTTATCTATGTAAGTTTTCAAACCTTCCTCTTCTGAATCTTATAGTTTCAGTTTCGTGTAACACTCGGTCTGCAACCTTGTAATATACATTCCAATCAGGTTCAATCAGATGAATCCCCTTCAGAGCCTCTTGAATAACAAAAGGCGACTCTTCTTCATCATCAAGTCTTAGAATATTAATGTCTCTTTCTACAGACATCAATATCCTGTCTATTACTTCTATTTCTTTTTCAAAAGCCAGATCATTCAAATAAAGTGCAAGGTCTATATCAGATCTTGGATGCACTTTACCCTTTGCAAATGAGCCGAAAAGTATAGCCATCAAGAGAGCATTTTCGTCTCGTAATTTCTCAAGTTCATCAACTAACGGCCTTAATTCATTTATTTCAGGTATAAAAGTTTTTGTGCCCATGATTTTATTATACCACCTCCAGCACCACCCAGCCGAGGGGAAGTAGGTCTTTACTGTTTACAGGTCTGGACTTGTCAGAGGCAAGCCATATTGTTGTTGCATGGTCCAGATGCATTGAAGGCATACCCCTTTTTTGCATAATCCTAATATTTCTGTTCCCTTCAATCGTAACAGCTTCAGCGCCTGAATGCCTCCCTACACGGACAAGGAAAATGTCCTTTTTCTGCCTTTCAGAAAATTTCCCAAGTTTTGGCATTTTAAAGCCTCTTTTCTCGACAACCTCTTTTTCTTTTTTATACACTCTTGCATAATGTTTATGAACAGATCTTAAAAAAAGATTCTGTTCAATCGGGCTGGCGATCTTTGATTCCTTCAGTGGCTGTTGTATTGTCAGGTTTCCCTCAAAAACACTTCCCTGTAATAAAACTTCAAAAATTTGTGAAGGACCACGGCCTTGTTTGTCAGAATCTTTTTTCCAGTTAATAGCATATAAAATTTGAGTCCTTATGCTACCATTGACAGGCAATAGATCAGATACTTTTATAAATCTGAATGGATCATTGTTAAAGCTCCCACCAAGCAGTTCAGTTTCCAGGGCAGATGCCTTTTTTTTCTCAACAACAGGGTGTAAAGGTTTATAATCTGGGTCAAAGACAAACCTGTGCAATTCTTCTGTGTCCCCTCCAGCACATGCAAGCATACTTAAATAACCTGTACGCAGGGCTCCCTTAAGAGAACTGCCGGGTATATATGGTTTGTTATCAGCAGGATTAAAAGCTGTTCTATTGATCTCAAACTTATTCAGTTCCTGCTTGAGCTGTCTTTCGTTGTTGATCCTTAGCGCCTTGACCTCACTATATCTTTTAACAATATCCCCTGCTGCAAGAATCTCTCTACCCTTGATTTTGTGTCTCTTATTTGAAATAAACCTGTAAAGCTCAATAATTGATGAAATTGTCCCTTTGCTTGTTATTTTCATTAGTTCTGATTTTTCATTTCTATCAAGAAGTCTTATGAATTCTATCGGGTCAAAGGATATAAGAACATTTTTATCCGGATCTATAACAAACGAAGTAGGTTCATACACTTCACCACACCCGATATGCACGGGAGACAACACATGCAGTCTTATTTTCATCCTTGATATAATGAACTCTGAATCATGCCTCATAATAATCCCTCCACCTTGAGCGGAATATAAAGTGCGTAGCCCTGTGAAACTGCCCCTGAAAGGGTTTTTGATATCCCCTTTACCGCTTTACCAATATATGGTTTTTCAAACTGCATGGGATCATTATTAATAAAAACTGCCCCTTCATCAGCCATAATCACAGGATTTTTAAATGGATTCATAGCCTTGGCAAGCCTGTCTCCATGTCTTCCAAACCTTACAAAGGGAGCAAAATAGATATCTCTGTCTTTTCCATCTTCAGGGACGGCAGGAGAGAGTGTATAACAGGCATCAGGATGCGGATGTCCAATCTCTTTTAAGTTGATTTCACTGACGTCACAGACATCAAATCTCCCAAGCCCGGTTGAGGCATCCTTGCCAAACCCAAGCTCTCCTATCCTGCTTAATGCTGTCTCAACGGAATCTATACTTATTGAATTGTTTACTCCCACAAAAAGAGCAAACTCTGCTTCAGGGACAAAAACCTCAAGGGTTGATGAATAGGGAGCAAACATTCCTTCGCCGGTAGTGCCTGTCAGCCGGTTGATTGTATTATGAAACTGTGCAAATTCAAGTCTAAGTGATTTTTCAGTAAACATCAGGTCTTTTTTTGTATCCATTGTGAAGTTCTGTGACATTCTGTAAAATAATTCCTCATCATCAAGATAATCTAAGTCCTTTAAGTTTTTTATCCTCTGTAGTTTTTCAACTATCATCCATCTTTTCTTTTTAAGTGCCTTTCTTTGCTGGATGATTTCAGTCTTATTCATACCCATGTGATCAAAAAGCAACTGAATAGGCAGATCAGGTCGCTTCAGTGCATATAATTCATTGCTTGAATCGTATATCTTAGGGAATGCCGATGAAACCACTAAAAAAGGAGAGTCTTCATATTCAGCAAGTAACTCATCCAGCGAAGCGCCGAAGAGGCTCCCGTCATAAGCTGCCTGCCAGCATATATGCCCGAATAGAGTATCCCCTTTAAGTGGTGTTGCAAAAGCAGACCGTGCTTTTATGGTTATCTCATAAACTTGCACTGCACCTCCAAAACAAAAAAGATTATAGTTTGAAATCCAATGTTACACTTTCACCATCACATTTAAGATCCTTAAACTCAACCCTTCCATAACCACGGCTTCCGTTACCACCTATTGAATCCATCTCTAAGAGTTTTAGCCCTCTAAGGAGTTCGTTGAACAGGTCTTCATCTCCATCCTGAAGGATTTTGAAGCTTACTGAAAAGTCGAACTCCGTACCCTCAGGAACCCGCTCTATAAATCTTGGACTTTTGGCAGTGCCGCTGATTCTATCAATGCTGTTTTCTGATTTTTCTTCTGTAAGCGGCCAGCGGTGCTCTCTTGCCTTTGTTTTCCATTCTTCGTTTAAATAACAATCTGAAAATGATACCCGAGTTGGCCCCAGATCACTTATGTCTTCACTCTCCGCCCCACTGCAGCCGAAAATCTTGAGGATTGCTTCTGTTTTCTTCACAAGATTCTCATTCTTTTGAACTTCTTCACTTCTGAGCGTTTTTACAGATACAAGTCCGCCATCATCAGCAGTAAAAGGCACAAGGCCGCTTTCGAGTTCCATGAGCGATCTGACCTTACCTTTAAGGGATGAGCCAGGGATATAAGGCTCAAGAGTATGTGGATGTTTTATCACCGGGCTGTCTGTTCCGCCTATATGCATCTCCATATTCCCGGAACCTATGTGCAATCCACTTTTCAAAACTATCTTCCCTTCAAGCCTTTTGATTTTCTTTAATACAAGGTTCATAGTATCCTCCTGTCGGAAGTAAAGTTATTTATACTGTGACTCATAATACTTGTAATAGCCCATAAATGCCTCGAAGAAGTTTACAAATATTTCTATCGATTCAGGTCGGTTACTCTCAATCTGTTCAAGACCTGTTCTTAACATGTTACTGAACTCTTTTGTAATAAGTTCACGGCCTTCTGCATAGGCTGCCTTTGCATTGAGCATCATCAAATAAGGCAGGACATCATTAATAGATTCACCGTTCCTGACTAATTCCTTATATCGTAATGCCTCATCATAGAACTTTCTTAGTTGAGTAATTTTGTTTCTGTCAAGCTTTTTCTTACCCCTTCTATCCTGCTTTAAACCAGCATCACAAACGGTCCTAGCCCATTTCTCGGCTACACCAGAAAAAAGTTCGGGGTTTATTTGCCCTTCATCAGTCCAGAAACTTATATTCATTTCATACACCTCCTGAAATTATTTTATCTATGGTTATAAATCACCTGCCATAACGGAATCTTAAATCCTCCTTTGTAGTCACGGATCCATTGTCCTGCTTTCATCACTTCATCTATAAGTTCTTTATCTTTTCCGCCGATATTTCGGGCAATTGTGTATCTGAACAATGCAGGCCACTTGAGACAATCAAGATCATTAAGATGAAGTTCCTGCCTTGATCCTGATTCAAGAATTTTTCTCTCACGCTCAGCCATATAGAGCAAAGAGTTAAACCGGTAAAGCATCGCATTATTAACAATGTCAGTCACCTTCCATCCCTCAAGGATTTTTTTGATTTCTTCAAGAGCACTGAAGTCATCCCATCTGACTGTTTCACCAAAGATGGTTATACGGTCTCTCCCTCCTGATTTTGATGCATCAAGCACATTTTCAGATTCGTTTGCAAGTATCAGCACCGGAACATCCGGCTTGCATATATACAAACCCGCTGATAAAGTTATGTCAGGATTACAGCAGGTATATTCTCTGAACTTCTCATAAACTAACCGTGCCAAATCAACAGTCCTGTTCCAGGGACCAATAAGAAACAGGTCATCACCACCGGCAAAGACTGTGTAAATGTCATTAAACTTCTTTTTAGTCCTTAATAAATGTGGAAGATACAGGGCAAAAAAGTGATTCATCTGTCGGCTCATCGTCGCAAGCCTTGATAGCGTTAATCTTTCCTGATTAAGTCCTGTCGCAAAAAGAAGGCCAAGGTTGTCAACATCTGCTTTGAAAACGCCTATTGCCTCAATTCCTTCAAACTTTTTATCACTTGATCTTTTATCATGTTCCAACCTGTTCAATGCCATCTTTGCAATATGATAGAAAGTCTTTGGAGCCATCTCCTTCACATTGTCAAATATCTCTTCCTTTTTCTTTTCTGATTTATCACCATACAGGTATCGTTCAATCATTTCATCAGATTCATCATCTTGTGTATATTTAGGCACATAACCGTTAATAAACTTTGATGTAATTTCCTTTCTGTAATTGCCATCTTCTGGTATGCCAATATCCCAATATTTTAAAAGAGCGTTCTTTTTTGATAACTCGATGAGTTTACCGGTAGTAAAGGCTATCTGATACTTTTGAAATATTGGTTCTTCAAGCCTGTCTTTAATATCTGCGTCAGTAGTGGTCAGAGCAATCCTCTCTTTCTTTACCAGATTCTCTCCTATAAATATCTGATCTTTACATATCTTGCATGAATTGAAACTTTCATCCTGAGAAACAGGAACAGTTACACCAATTATTGCAGGCCTTTTACCACAAAAAGGACAAATGCCAGCCCTGTTATCGAAACCATCAAGGTAGCCGCTGACCACACCACCATACTTTTCTATATTCATCTTTTTGAATTTTCTTTCATCGATTGCACTGGACAGGTTCTCAAGCAAGGCCGGGAAATTGCCCATAACAAAATCATTACAGGATGCCTCTACCGACGCAAACCCCATTGAAGTCTCCCCATAGAAATTCGCTATAAGCCAGTTGTTGATTTCAGTCTCACTCTTTTTAATGGCATCCTTGACACTCTCTGTGTTAGGAGCAAGGATCGTAAACTTGCCGGCAGCGTTAAGTATGGTTGATGATGGCGGCAGACCTATTTCCCTGCAAAGCATATCGGCAGCCAACTCAGTAAGAAGTGATACATAAAAGGACCTTCCCCTTAAAATCTTGGCAGAAGCCTTTCCTGTGCTGCCGCCTTCGCTGAATATAAAGTTCTGAATCCCATAAAATTCGCCATTTATCAGAAGAAACTTATTGGTATCATAATCTTTAATGTCATTGATGTTTAATGTATCTGTCTCTTTATGATAGTAATAAAGCGATGCTGCGATTGCAGAAGTTATCTTTGAATGGTCATAGAGAGATACATCGGGTATATCCTGTCCAACTGTGGCAGCAGGTATATGGGAGGCACATATCATAAAAAGACTGTCAAAATGTTCAAACCATAAGGGGATATTCTCACCATGTCCTGTTTTGATTAACTTCTCAAGACCATCTGCAAAGTCCAGCAGGAGATTCTGATACTCTTTTTCAGCGGTTTCATTGTCAGTTGGAGTTATTGACAACGCAGGGAAAATACTTTGAGGAGATATTGCCTTGAGTGGGTATCTATATTGCATGTTCTTTTTTTGTCCCGCAGATTCTTCTTTAGATAATTGTTCCATAATAGTCGCAAGTCGTACTTTTTTGTATTCGGCAATATCCCCTGCCCTGTTATATGTCTGTTCAAAACTTTCTCTATCGAAGCCGCTGCTCACTCTGTCAGCGATTGCTACAATCCATTGAAGAGGCGTTTCTGGAGTATGATGCTTTGCCGCAAGATTAATAAAGGAATCATCAAGTCCCCAATCAGCCTTATTAAACTTAGAAGGCAGAATCTTTTCAAGATGGTCTATAAAAGCAGCAGTATAAACTGCATGCAGGTGTGTATATTTACCCTTGAAGTGCGGCTGATAAAGGTCACGATTGTTATTCAGGAACTCCTTATCCATATAAAATCCAGGCACGATTTCATTTTTTTCTGCATTCCCTGCCGCACGCTGTGCAAACTTACCAATATCATGAAGGAATGCTGCAAGCGATATCTTATAGACAGTATCAGACATATTCTCCTCCAGACATGGGAAAACATATAGCTTTTCTGTGGAAGTTACTGTTTGTTGTGTTTATAATAAAGGAACTACCTCCCCGGGAGTTGTGAGATGACCTTATGCCCTCAATCAAATCATACCCTCCTTTTCGGCTATATATTAAAAAATCAATTTCTGCAAAATCAACATATCTTGAAAGTGTTTTGTTTCAGTCATAAACAATATTACTATTTCCTGTTAATGCTCAACAATAAAAGAAACATTTCCGAAATGTTTTTCTGAAGGTAGAGAGCGCCTTTTAATCACTGGTGATTCAGCCACTCCTTACCCCCACGATCTCCTTTCCCCTTTCATACAACCTCTCAAAGAGTTCCCCGTGAGTCCATCTCCCGCTTATTCTGGCCTCGGCTATATGGGCGGCCTCGTGGGCGAGGGTGACACCCTTGCTGATGGAGACAAGGATCTTTCCCAGATGAGGCATTTGTCAGCTTATTTGCGGAGTGCCTCCTTTAACCAGAGAATGAGGATCTTGAAGTTTTCGCTCACATAATACTTCCTCAACTCAGGCTCCAGGATTGAGCCAAGTTTCACACTATAGTCCTTTTTCTTAAAGGATGAAATTGCATCCAGCATGGCTTTGATTTCTTTTTTAGAGGCCTTTACTTCCAGGCCTTTCTTCAAGAGAAATTCAATATCAAAGACATCTCTTATCTCTTTCCTGCTCAGAAAGGCTTCAATCTTTGTCCGCATTACATCTTTAAGTGATAGCGTCCTGACCAGAACCTGCATATTTGAATGCCTGCTGTATGCTATAGCCGTTTCTGTTTTATACTCCGTCTTCTCTTTTCTTATCTCTATTTTCAGGCTCCGGGGATAGTCTTGTGACCTTATTTCAAAAAGCATTGTATAAAACTTGTTCTCAGCGTCTCTTATAACATAGTGCATAGACAGAAATTTCTTTAATTTGTCGAAAAACTCTTCCTCTCTGTTTTTTTTATAAAGCCAGAAGTCAAGGTCTACAGAGAATCTGTTCAGGTCATAGCAGAGCCTCAGCATTGTGCCACCTGTAAATACGAGGCTTTCAAGAAACCTGCCGCTCCGGAGTTTATCAAGAACCTCTATCTCAAACTGTTCCTGCTTTATTAAATCCCGCATATTTTCTCAACGTTCCTTTTTGTCCTGTCAGGAAATCTCTCAAGGAGTCCCGTCAGTCTTTTCATGTCCAGTTTTTCAAGATCCAAAGACGAAAGGTCATAAGCATATTTGCCAAAGGAATACAGATACACCGCATCAAGGAATGCCTTCTCTTTAGTGGCTATAAAAAAATCTTCGATCTTTAAAAAGTCAAAGTAGAGTTCTTTCCTTATCTTATAAAAGTCTAAGGCAATGCCGGCAATCTCCTCCTTACGGGTCCGCTTTATACATATTGACTCAACAATACCTATTTGCACCTGTGTGGTGACTTCATAAAATGAGAGTGCAGACATTAAAGAAATGTAAGAGGGCACCTGAAGAATATTTGCAATACGGTAAAAGTCCTGCAGAGAGTTCTGCTCCCACCTCTCCCTGAGACTGTAGAGATTTTTTTTCAATCTGACAAACAGCCCCCTCTTCACATATCTTGTGCAGAGCACCCTTGCTGAGGCAGGCCGGATTTTCAGCTCCTCTGCTACGTCTTCATAGGTGAAGTATAAGCGACTGGATAATCTCTTAAGTTCAGGGTATTTCATTAAGTACATATTATTAACATTTTTGTTAATTATGTCAACTTAATATCAGCGCCGATCCGGAATTATCGC
This sequence comes from uncultured Thermodesulfovibrio sp., assembly GCA_964542175.1. Lineage (GTDB taxonomy): Bacteria > Nitrospirota > Thermodesulfovibrionia > Thermodesulfovibrionales > JdFR-85 > WFTX01. Next base: position 12,620 of record CAZITN010000006.1, read on the forward strand.
CTTTGCCCTCGCATACAACTTCTCAAAGAGTTCCCCGTGAGTCCATCTCCCGCTTATTCTGGCCTCGGCTATATGTGCGGCCTCGTGGGCGAGGGTATCGAGTTCCCTGTCAATCGCCTTGCAGAGGTCGATATTCATTGAGATGTACCATCCTGTCCGGGGGCCGTAGCCTGCACGGCCGAATGTCCAGGAGTTGTACGGGGGCTTCCCGTGTCTCCTCAATGGCTGAAGAATGATTTCTTTGGGGAGTTTGAACTTGTATCCCTTGCTCAGGGAGACTAATATCTTTCTCAGATAAGGAACGTAGGACTCCAGGACCTCCCTCTCCTCGCTCTTTCGGGCCTTTACGATTATACGCATGTTGATAACTTACCACAGGACCTCCCCCATAAAATGTCCTACATCTGAGAACGGATACGAAGAATTTGATCTTCCCTCAGGCAAGATATCAGGAGAAATAATCATCTGTTGCACCATCAGGTTCCGGTACTGATATTTTTCTGCATTTTAGAGGCGTCAAGGAGAATATGTACGTATGACAAATATAAAGTTCAACTTTATTTTTGTCATTCCAGGCCCCATCCCATTCCCAGGTCCCATCCCATTCCCATTTCTGCCTCTGTCTCCACTACGTCTGACCGGGTGATTGAGGTTTCAGTCCTGCGTGGCAGCCAGAATGTCCGGAGGGGTTGAAAATCTTCAGTCTTCTGAACATAGTGGGCAAGGAGCCCGGATTCAGGGAGTCTTTTTATCTCGATACAGGAGTACATCCTGACCCTCTCGATTCTGGAAAACTCCTCATTCCCGGAATGCAGTTCCTCAATCAGAGCTGAGAACTTGTCCATGGCTCCCACAACATCTTCAGACTCAACGATACAGGTGAAATAGCCCTTACCGGAATCAGAGTCCGGTAAGAAGTCGTACTCTCTGGTTATGACTTCAAAGTGACCGAGATAAAGCATGGGCTGGCTCCTTTCTTTCCCCCTCTCCATATCCCTTTATCTTCCGGAATCAGCTGACAAGCCCGTACTCATTCTGGAACCTGAGCTTCACTGTAGCAGGGGGCCATGTCCGGCTCTTCGCTATTATCACATCCAGTCCTTCCTCGGTATAACTGCTGAGAGCGGTCTCATACATGGCCTTACGGTAAAGCAGGAGTACATTGTCTGCATGGTCGGCGATATCACCGGCAGGCAGGATATCCCTTAACCGGGGAATTGGAGGGTCGCGTCTCTCCACTTCGCTGATGAGTTGACTGAGCAGAATGACCGGCAGGTTGAGTTCTTCAGCAAGCCTCTTCAGTGAGGCTGTAACCAAGGAGAGTTCTTTGCCCCAGGTCTTTAGATCCCTTCCCTCTACCAGAAGCTGCAGATAATCCACAATTATAAGGCAGACGCCCTGTTCCCTTTTCAGCGCCCTCGCCTGAGATGCTATCTTCTGAGCTGTGAGTTCTGATGAAGCATTAATAAATACAGGCACTTCTGCCATGTTGCCTGCTGCCAGGGCCAGTTTTTGCCGATCCTTACTGCTTGCCAGCCCCATTTTCACCATGTATGAGTCCACCCTTGCCTCCAGGCAGAGCATCCTCCTCAGAAGTTCCCTCCTTGATGTCTCAAGGCTGAAGACCGCCACAGGTCTCTCAAGGCCGGCTCCCACATTTCCTGCCATATTCAGGGCAAGGGCTGTCTTGCCCATGGAAGGACGGCCTCCTATGATGGTCAGGCTCCCTGCAGGGAATCCATTGATTACACTGTCAAGTCCCTTTATGCCCGAGGGAACAGACTCAGGAGGTTCGTCGTTTATGACGTCTGCATAAGACAGAGGCATAACGGGACTGGTAACACCCATCAACGCGGCACTGCCAAGAACTTTCAGGAAAGTCCTTCTGAAGAGCATGTTTGCCTCCTTTACAGGAACATTTCCGGGCATATTTGCCCTTATTTTGATTTTACCACAGGACCTCCCCCATAAAATGTCCTACACCTGTCTTAGGGAGTAAATCCCCTGTATTGCATATAAACTGATCCCTAAAGGCGGCTGGTTTCTACAACTCATTGACTCTTCTCAGCAATTTATGATACTCTTAAGTTATTGAAAAATATGAAAAACATTATCAGCCGGAGTGGTGGAATTGGTAGACACAAGGGACTTAAAATCCCTCGGGGCCTGGCTCCGTGCCGGTTCGAGTCCGGCCTCCGGCACCAGGAATCCGGATTACCGTAATTCCATGACCAGACCATATCAAAAGAAAAACCTGTTTGATCGCCCTGCTACATTTCTTTCACTTGAGACCGCCCAGGTCACTTCATGCTTAACATCTCCGACCTTTGTGGTATACTAAAGCTCACCAACACCAATGCATAAACCAGGCCGGATAGAAAATGTGGGTTGAGATACTCCTCATCTTTGTGTTCATACTGGTCAACGGATTCTTTTCAGGCACTGAGATTGCGGTAGTTACATCCCGGAGGACCCGTATCCAGGAACTCTCGCGTAAGGGACAGAAGAGCGCCTCCATCCTCCAGAAACTCCAATCCGACACTAACCGTTTCCTTGCCTCGGTACAGATCGGGGTAACCATTGCAGGGGCCCTTGCATCCGCCATCGGTGGTGCGATTGCCGTAAAAACAATCACCCCCCTTATCGCCTCGATACCTGTGAGGTCTGTTGCGTCGTCGGCTGAAGCGCTTTCCATTGGCCTCATTGTTTTTGCGGTATCCTATCTCTCCCTCGTGATCGGAGAGCTCGTACCAAAGTCACTGGCATTGAAGAACCCGGAGAAATTCGCCCTCCTCACTGCACGGCCCATGTACAGGTTCACAAGACTGATCTCACCCTTTGCCGGTATTCTGACATTCAGCACAAACATCCTCCTGAAGCCTTTTGGAGGCAAGCCCTTTTCGCAGAGGAGTTTCATATCAGAGGAGGAGATAAAACTCCTTGTAAAGGAAGGGGCTGAAAAGGGGATCTTCGAGCCTGCCGAGGAGGAGCTTATTCACGGGGTATTCGAGTTTACCGACCGCTCTGTAAAAGAGGTGATGGTCCCCCTTGCAAAGGTGGTCGCCTTTTCAACAGATATGTCCTTTGAAGAGGTTCTCAGGATCATCAGAGAAGAGCAGTTCTCCCGATACCCTGTTTATCATGGTGAAAAATCAAACATAAAGGGCATCCTCTATGTAAAGGACCTTTTCAAGAAACTCTCCGCCAATGAACGGATTGACATAAGGAAGATCCTTCGTACACCCTTTTTTGTCCCCGAGTCCCTCAAGATCAGCACACTCATGAGGGAGATGCAGAAGAAGGGAGTCCTGATCGCCGTAGTGGTGGACGAATACGGCTCGGTTACAGGGATAGTAACAATGGAGGACCTTCTTGAAGAGATTGTGGGTGAGATAAGAGACGAGTATGACCTGGAACAACCTGTGATAAAAAGAAGGGACGGCTCCTTTCTGGTTGATGCATCCATTACAATCAGGGACCTGAGGGATGACCACGGGATAGAGCTCCCGGAATCATCCGATTATGACACTGTCGGAGGGTATATCATAACAAAGATCCAGAAAATCCCTGAAAGAGGAGAAACATTTTCGGCAGACGGCTGGAAGATAAAAATTATTGAGATGATTGGAAAGAGGATTTCCCGGGTGATCATGATTCCTGACAGCAAGGAGGAACCGGAGCCGGAGGAGACAGGGACCGACAAAAGAGAGGACTGAGTTACCCTCTTTCAGCCCCTGCCTGTTCATGTAAAAACGATAAGCAGGAACCCTGAAAACATCACCACAGCCCCGATGAACCTCGGGAGCACTTCTCCTTCCCTGAAGAAGACAAACCCGTATATACTCCCGATAAGGAGGCTTGACCGCTTTATGGCGATCATGTAGGCAACCCTGGCCATGGTGATGGCGAACATGTGTGAGACTATCATCATCGCATAGAAAAGGCCCGGAAGGACGGACGCTCCTGCCTCCCTTCGGAGTACAGCAACCAGCCCCTTCCCTCCGGTGTTGAGATACACAAAGGGTGTAAAGAAGAGTGTAACGGCAATGAAATAGGTGCCGCCGAAGAAAAGTGGAGAGGAATGAACAATCGCAACCTTCCCGAGCACGGATGTTATACTGTAGATGAAGGCCACACCTATCATGTAGAGTGAACCCCTCTCCCTTGCAACCGCCCTCAGGGGGGCGAAGAGCCCGGCCCTCACATCCCTTATGTTGAGAATATAGCCGCCGGCGACGGTAAGGATGATTCCGGCAGCACCCTGGAGGCTCACTTCTTCCCCCAGGATGATCCATCCGTTAATGATGAGAAAGGCCGGAGTCAGGGCCAGGAAGGGAAGGGTCAGGCTCATGGGAGACGTCCTGAGCGCCTTTATATAGAAGACAAGGGCAAGAATCTCAAGGGGAAGGGCGACGACAAAGGCGGTAAAGAAGGTCCCATCCAGTGACGGCACCGGTGTTGCCACAAGGAGAACAGCAAGGGCGGGAAGGGAAAATACCAGCCTTAACCAGGCAATAATGTACTCGTTGTCTATCCTTAAAGCCCGTTTTGTAAGGGCATCACTTGTTGCAAGGGAAAAGGCCGATACAAGGGAGAGGACTATCCAGAGACCGTCCATTGGTCATCGTTCATTCTGGTTGTTATTGTTGTTTTCGTCCTCCTCCTTTTCTTCACCTTTCTTGTGCTTTTTCCCCTTCAGTGCCTCACGGATCTCGGCAAGCCTCTTTGATACGAGGTGATGGAGTGTTCCCTCAGGGTATGTCCCGTCCTCACTGAGTTCTCCAGCAGGAATGCCCATCAGTATCTCCACACCCTCATCAACATGGTCTATCTCGTAAATATGGAACTTGCCATCCCTCACTGCTTCCACTACATCTTTTTTGAGCATCAGGTTCTTCACATTTCTTTTCGGGATAATAACGCCGTGGCTCCCGTCAAGCCCGCGGAGCCTGCAGAGTTCAAAGAACCCTTCGATCTTTTCATTCACACCGCCGATGGGCTGGACATTCCCGTTCTGGTCCATTGAGCCTGTGATGGCGATGTTCTGTTTTATTGGAACACCTGCTATGGCGCTCAGGAGGGAGTAGAGTTCAGCGCAGGTGGCGCTGTCACCTTCAATCATTCCGTAGAGTTGCTCAAAAGTGATGGAGGCGGAGAGGCTGATGGGCTCCTTGACCGCATACATCCTGCCAAGATAGTTGGAGAGTATCAGGATGGCCTTTTCATGGATCTTTCCGGACATCTTGGTCTCGCGTTCGATATTGAGCACCCCTGCCTTGCCGGTATAGACGGTGGTGGTGATCCTTGATGGTTTCCCGAAGCTGTAGTCACCAAGGCTCAGGACAGCCAGGCCGTTTATCTGGCCTGTCCGCTCCCCTTCAGTCTCGACAATTAGTGTCCCCTCTTCCATCATCTCCCTGAGTTTTTCTTCTATCCGGTTATGCCGGTAAATCTTCTCTTTCAGGGCCTTTTCCACATGTCCTTCCGTCACCACCCCGGAACCGTCTTTTGTTGCCCAGTAATGGGCCTCCCTGATGAGGTCGGAAATATCGCTGAACTTTGATGAGAGTTTCTCCTGATGCTCTGCCAGGCGCGAACCATACTCGACTATCCTTGCCACACCGGTCGGATCAAAGGGCAGAAGACCTTCTTCCCCGGATTTTGCAGCAACGAAACTTGCATATTTCATTACCGTTTCATCGTTTCGCTCCATCTGGGTGTCAAAGTCCGCCTTTACCTTGAAGAGTTCATTGTACTCCTCATCAAGGTTGTACAGCAGATAATATATATAGGGGTTGCCGATCAGTATTACCTTTACATCAAGGGGGATGGGTTCCGGCTTGAGCATGGCCGAGGTAACAAGCCGGTACTGCTCCCATATGTCCTCGATCTTTACCTCTCTGTTCCTTATGGCCCGCTTGAGGGCGTCATAGGAGAAGAGGTTTCTGAGAAGGTCAAGGGCGTGTATTACGAGGTAGCCCCCGTTCGCCTTGTGGAGGGCCCCCGGCTTTATCATGGAAAAGTCCGTAACAGCCACCCCATACTGGAACTTGTGCTCTATTCTTCCAAAGAGGTTGTAGTATGTCGGGTTGCTCTCGAATACACAGGGTGCGCCCTTCTGCTCTCCGTTGTTTACTATGACATTAACTTCATACTTCGTGAAGGACGGCTCCTGTTTCGGAACCTTCATGAACGGAAGGGGAGGCGGAGTCTCTTCAGTCCGTGTCTTGAAGAGTTCAAGGTTCTCCAGTATATCCTCCTTCACGTCATCAAGGTATCTGAGAAGCTTCTCATTGCCTTTGTGCTTCACCTTGATATCATCAATCATCTCACCAAGGACGGAGAGTGCTGCCTCACGCTCCAGTTTATTGAGGAGTTCCTTTACCAGTTTCTCCCCGGCCCGCAATGTCCTGACCACATCATCCAGCTTTTCCTGCAGGAGCCTTCCTATCTCTTCTATCTTCTTCTTTGTTGCCTCGTCAAGGTTGTTGAACTCCTCCTCTGAAAGCACCTCGCCCGACTTCTTTACAGGTACAATGAAGAAGCCTCCCACAGTCCTCTTTATCGTAAAGCCCTTTGCCTCTGCCTCCTCCTCAAGGGAGGCAAACAGGTCCTTCTGCCTCTTCTGGTACTCCTCCAGTATCCGGTTCTTCTGCTTCTCGTATTCCTTTGATTCGAATACCTTCGGGATCTCGACCTTGAGGGAATTGATCAATTCTTCCATCTCCTTCTTTAACTCTACGGCCCTGCCAGCCTCCAGGGAGATCGCCAGGGGATGGTCCGGCTCCTTGAAGTTATAGACATAACACCAGTCTGACGGGACAGGCTCGTCGGCGGCCTTTTTCGAAATGATGGCTCTCACCGTGGAGGTCTTCCCGGTCCCTGACTCCCCGAGGACATATATGTTAAAGCCCTTGCTCGGGAGGCTCACCCCGAAGTCAATGGCCCGGAGGGCCCGGTCCTGTCCTATGGTGCCCTCGAAAGGCGGCAGATCCCTGGTATCCCGGAAATCAAAGAGATCGGGTTTGCATACCCTGTAAAGATCATCCGGCGCAAGTTTCCTGAACATCAATATCCTCCTTCAAAATTCCTTGAAGACCCTTGCAAGGGAGTCTCCGGCAACGTGTATCCTGAACTCATTGAAATACCCGAAGGGAGTTGTCATCACCTTGTAACCCGCTCGTTCAAGCCTTTCCGTCACCTCTGTGAGGAGGGAAAGGGCGAACTCGGGCGAGGACTTGCTCGATGACAAGTGATTGAAGGAATGAAGCACTACATTTTTCGTCCCGAACTTGCCAGCCAGCCATTTGGTGTTTTTCAGAAACTTCTGAAGCACACCCTTCCTCTTCTCCTCATCCTCCTTCTCTACATGGAAAAAGACCGTAACGGCCTCCTCAATCTCATCTCCGCCCTCCCTGTCAGGCATATCAGGGAGTGTCTTGGAAGCTGTTTTGTAACTGAAGTGATGGGCGTAAAACAGCAGGAGTTTCATCTATTCCACGGTCTCCGTCGGGTTGAGTTCCCTGTACGTCAGAACAAGCACAGCAGCGACAAAGGAGAAGAATCCTCCCATGATAACCAGACTTACTAGATGGCCGAGGAAGGGGATCATCCCGAATACGGCATTGATTATGCCCACAAGGAGTCCAATCCCGATAACAACTATGAAGATGGAGAGGGCACTCCCCAGATTGTTCTTCACAGTCATGAAACTCGCCTTGAGCCCTCCTATCGCCCCTTCTTCATCCATCACAATGGAGACAAAGGTAAACATCAGGAAGAAGGCCACGACCAGACCAGGGATGAAAAAAACAGCCATTCCCAGGGCAACGAGCACCCCCATGATCAGCCCCCCGCCGATAAGACTCGAGATCCTTGAGAGGGCCCGGTCAAAACCCGTCTTCAGGGAACATTCCCCTTTCCTGAGAATATCATCTATCATGGCTATAGTCATTCCCTGTGAAAAGGAATGAAGGACAAAGGAGAGGACTGCTACGAGGAAGGTATATATGAAGAAGCCTCCCCCCACAGAAGGCATCTCCATCCTCCCCGCCTTCATCATGGCGCCTCCAAGGATTGCAAGCATCAGAAATGTCATGATAACTGAGACCACCACAGGGGGTACGATAAGTATGACATTCCCCTTCAGGATCTCATAACCTTCCCTGATTATCTTACCAAGATTCATAAATACCCTCCTTCAGAAATATTTATACATTATACCAGAAGAGGGGCTTGAGTGTTGTAATAATGCTGATGAAACAACCTCGATTCATTACAGAGGCATTTGTTATAATCAGGACAGAACAATAGCACTTATAACAGCCCGGATATTTACCATGCGTTGAGCGATTCTTATCTGCAAGGCTGGTTGAGACGAGCCGTACTGAGTGAAGGTGTTATGCAACCCCATTTAGTAGTTTTTCCACCTTAATAAATGAGAGCACTCTGAGATATGCCTGAATTCATAGATTATGTAAAGATACAGGTCCGTGCTGGCCGCGGCGGAAAGGGATGTGTGAGCTTCCGGAGGGAGAAGTTCATCCCGAAGGGAGGTCCTGACGGTGGGGACGGTGGCCGTGGCGGTCATATAATCATCAGGGCTGATTCCCAGCTCTCAACCCTCCTTGATCACAGATACAAGAAGACATACAGGGCAAAGAACGGGGGGCACGGAAGGGGCAAGAAACAGCATGGTTCCGACGGAGATGACCTGATAATACGTGTCCCTGTGGGCACGGTGGTCCGGGATGCTGATACAGAGGAGATCATAGCTGACCTTGATCATGAAGGTGCAGAAATTCTGGTCGCAAAGGGAGGAAGGGGTGGTCTCGGCAATTCCCACTTTGCCACATCCGTCAGGCAGGCACCCCGTTACGCCCAGCCGGGAGAGGATGGCGAGGAAAAGACCCTTATCCTCGAACTCAAACTCCTTGCCGATGTCGGGTTGATAGGGCTTCCAAATGCAGGCAAGTCAACCCTTCTTTCACGGATATCCGCGGCCAGGCCGAAGATAGCGGACTATCCCTTCACGACCCTGGTGCCGAACCTCGGAGTTGTCAAGATGGAGGACTTCAGAAGCTTCGTAGTCGCCGATATCCCCGGACTGATAGAAGGGGCACACCGGGGTGCAGGGCTGGGGCAACGGTTTCTCCGTCATATCGAACGGACAAGACTCCTTGTTCATTTAGTTGACGTCTCCGTGGCCTCGGAAGGTGATCCCGTGGAGAACATGAAGACCATTAACAACGAACTACATCACTACGGGGCCGGACTCGACCAGAGACCTCAGGTGATTGCGGCATCCAAGATGGACGCCGTTGATCCGGAAAAACTTAAAAGGCTCGAGGATTATTGTAAAATAGAGCAGAGGCCCCTCTTCCCCATATCTTCTGTAACCGGCGAGGGGATCAGGGAACTGCTGATATTTCTTGTGGAAGAGCTTGACAGCCTTCAGGCTTAGGTCAAGGTTGAGGCTGAGTAACCCAATAACCGGTTTGTTTGAGATATGAGAACGGTCATAAAGATAGGGAGCAATATAATCACGACGGGAACCGGTCTTGACACGAGACGGATAAACTCCATCTCTGCAGAGATCGCCGCACTTCACACCGGGGGACATGATATAGCCGTGGTCTCCTCGGGTGCTGTTGCTGCAGGCATCAGAAGGCTGGGACTCAAGAAGAGGCCCTCCGATATCCGCCAGAAGCAGGCAGCGGCGGCAGCAGGCCAGAGTGCCCTCATCCAGGCCTATGAGAAGGCCTTTGGGAAACACAGAAAGCAGGTCGCCCAGATACTGATCACAAGGGATGCCTTCTACGACAGGGTAAGATACATAAACGCCAGAAACACTATAATGACTCTCTTTGATTTCGGTATTATCCCCATTATAAACGAGAATGACTCAGTCTCAATAGAGGAGATAAAGTTTGGTGACAATGACCAGCTTGCCTCCCTGGTGGCAGGTCTTATCTCGGCGGACCGGCTGGTCATACTCTCGGACGTGGACGGCCTTTACTCAAGGGACCCTTCACGTTACAACAATTCAGAACTCATCCCCCTTGTTGAAGAGATCACGCCTGATATCAAGTCAGCCGCAGGAACGGCAGGCAGTGAGGTGGGCACTGGTGGAATGTTTTCAAAACTGATAGCGGCTGAAAAGGCGATGCGTCTCGGTATAACCGTAAACATTGTAAACGGAAGGCGGCCTCACCTGATCGGTGCGCTCTTTGAAGGAAAAAGGGTTGGCACTGAGTTCAAGCCTTCATCGAAACGTGTGAGTTCAAGAAAGGGCTGGATAGCCTTTGGTGTCAGGACCAAGGGCTCCATAGTAATAGACGATGGGGCAAGGGATGCCCTGCTGAAGAGGGGGAAGAGTCTCCTGCCTTCGGGAATAACCGGCGTTGAAGGAACATTTAATTCCGGGGATGCGGTCTATTGTGTCGACAGACAGGGCAGAAGGCTTGCCAAGGGACTCACCAATTATTCCTCCGGTGATATTCAGAAGATAAAGGGCAAAAGGACCTCTGAGATAGAAAGGATCCTGGGATACCGTTACTCCGATGAGGTGATCCACCGTGACAATCTTTTTCTTCTTTAGTCATTATCAGATCTGTCAAAATATTTCATCCCAGTAGTGTCCAAAATAAATCTAAAGTCCGGGGGAGGCGGTATGGCGGAGAAAACATCAATGCACGACACCTTTGAAAAAGAAGGATCCATGTATCTGACAACCCTGATCAGACAGTCTTCAGCAGCACCTGCTGACTCAGGTTCCTGTCCATTTAATCCTGTCGGTTGCATTGTGTTTTCAAAGCCTTGCCGCCTCCCGGCAATATTATTTTGTACAGATGTGATTTCATCCTGCTTGTATCCGGGGGTGTGCTCTGGAATCACTCAATATTGCGTTGGAAGATCCGTGATGGTAGATTCCCCTGCCGGACCTCATGTTAATGCAACATTCAGGTTGTTCCGGGATAGATAATAGTCGTCACCGAATCCCATAACGCTTCATCTTGTAGTAGAGGCTCCTGACCGATATCCCCAGGAGCCCTGCTGCCTGCTCCCTGTTCCTTCCGGTCTCTTTCAGGGCATTGACAATAGCCTCCTTCTCAGCCATGGAGACAACCTCTTCAAGGAGACGCACCCTTCCCCTGAATATCTGCTCAAGACAGTCCTCCTGTTCCTGACAGAGAGGGGGCAGATGTTCAGGCTCCATGATCCTGTCCTGGATCCCCATGTTTATGATCGCCCTGCCCAGTATGTTCTCAAGCTCCCTTATGTTCCCGGGCCAGGAGTAGTCCTGGAAGATGTCAAGGACAGCCTCAGATGCCCCCCGCACATTCCGGCCGAAGTTCTGGTTGAGCCTGTAGATTATATGCTCCACGAGAAGGGGTATGTCCTCCTTCCTCTCCCTGAGCGGCATGATGGTGATGGGAACGACGTTCAGCCTGTAGTAAAGGTCTTCCCTGAACTGACCGTCCCTTATCTTTTTTCTGAGATCTGCATTTGTTGCTGCAATAACCCTGACATTGACGGAGATCTGTTCAGTTCCGCCTACCCGCCTTATCTCATGTTCCGTCATCACCCTGAGGAGCTTGCTCTGGAGAGATGGTGTCAGTTCACCTATCTCGTCAAGGAATATGGTTCCCCCGTCAGCCTCCTCAAAGAGTCCCTTTTTCCCGCCCTTTCTCGCACCTGTAAAGGCGCCCTCCTCATACCCGAAGAGCTCACTCTCAAGGAGGCTCTCAGAAAGGGATGCACAGTTTATCCGGACGAACTGCCCCTCCCTCCTCGTGCTCATGTTGTGTATGGCATGGGCAAAGAGTTCTTTCCCTGTCCCGCTCTCCCCGAGGAGCAGGACCGTGGCAGGAGTAGCCGCAGCCCTCATCGCCTCTTCCTTGGCCCTGAGCAGCCCCGGAGCCCTCCCGATGATATCATCAAAGGTGTACTTTGCCTGGAGGTGTCTTATCAGTTTTCTGGCCCTTGTGAGTTCTTCAGTGAGTGAGATTATCTCTGAAATGTCGTGAATCACCCCGACGCTTCCCCTGATCCGGCCATCAATATATATGGGAGCTACATTAACGACCACTTCTCTCTTCATGGGCCCCACCTTCATCCTGACGTTATGGACAGGCTTTCCCGTATGGAGGACCTTCATGTGCATGCTCTCCCCTTCGGCAATATCTATTGTTACGGGTTTGCCCAGAACGGTCTCCCTCGGAAGCCCTGTAATTCTGGTGTAGGCAGGATTCACAATGATATTGACCCCTCGCTCATCAGCCACAGATATGGCATCCTCCGACGACTCTATGACCGCCTCGAGCAGTTCCCGCGCCCTCCAGAGATCCGAGACCCTGTCTGAGAGCCTTTCGATTTCTGTCACATCCCTGAATATGGCAACAGCCCCTTCGATCTCCCCGTTCTCGTTCCGGAGGGGATAGCGATTCGTTATTATCACGGTCTTCCCTATAAGCTGTTTTCTCCCTATCTCCGGCCTGCCGGTCCGGACCACGTGATTCAGCCTGGTATTGGGTATGACCTCCACCGCCTTACAGCCGATGACCGCCCTGCCATCAAGACCTGTGATCTTCTGGGCCCTCCCGTTGATGTAGACAACGGTCCCCTCAGCATCAACGATTATTATCCCGTCGCTGGAGTTTTCAAGGATCTCCCCTGTTATGGAGGGATGGGAAAGGATCTTTTCTATCATAGGCTGTAAAGGGGAGAAGGCCCCGGGGCCTTCTCCCCTTTCTTTTTTCAGTCCTTCCGGGCGTAACCGATAGTCTTGAGTGCCTCTTCTATCTCACCCAGAATTGCAGGATCATCAATGGTAGACGGCATCCGGTATTCCTCACTATCGGCTATCTTCCTGATAGTACCCCGGAGGATCTTTCCTGACCGTGTCTTGGGAAGCCTCTTTACGACAACGGCCTGTTTGAAACAGGCTATGGGGCCTATCTGATCTCTCACCATCCGGACAAGGTCGGATACAATCTCCTTGGGGTCACCATCAACACCGGCCTTCAGCACCACAAACCCTACAGGCAGCTGCCCCTTGAGGGAATCAGAGACACCTACCACGGCGCACTCAGCCACTGCGGGATGCTTTGCAACAACCTCCTCCATCTCTCCCGTGGAAAGGCGGTGTCCCGAGACGTTTATCACGTCATCCATCCTGCCCATTATCCAGACATAGCCGTCACTGTCTATGAATCCACCATCGCTTGTATAGTAATACCCGGGAAAGGGCTTCATGTAGGACTCGACAAACCGGTCGTCCTTCTTCCAGAGGGTCGGGAGTGTCCCCGGAGGGAGAGGAAGCTTGATGGCAACGATACCCTCCTTCTCAGGCGGGAGTTCCTTGCCGTCGGGATCGAGAATCTTGACATTATAGCCGGGAACCGGTTTGGTGGAGGACCCGGGTTTTATGGGGAACTCCTCAATGCCCATGCAGTTTGCCGTGATCGGCCAGCCCGTCTCGGTCTGCCACCAGTGATCTATCACGGGCTTCTTCAGAAGATCGCCCGCCCAGTGGTAAGTATCAGGGTCGAGTCTCTCTCCGGCGAGGAAGAGATACCTGAACCCGGATAGATCATATTTCTTGAGATACTCTCCGTTGGGATCTTCCTTTTTTATCGCCCTGAATGCGGTGGGCGCAGTAAAGAGCACCTTCACATCATGCTCGGAAATCACCCGCCAGAAGGCCCCTGGATCAGGTGTACCAACGGACTTGCCCTCATACAAAATAGTGGTGCATCCTGTAATCAAGGGACCATAAACTATATAGGAGTGCCCCACGACCCATCCCACATCGGATGCAGCCCAGTAGACCTCCCCGGGCTCGACACCGTAAATGTACTCGAGACTCCACCTGAGGGCGACGGCATGCCCCCCGTTGTCCCTCACCACGCCTTTCGGGATGCCCGTTGTGCCTGAGGTATAGAGTATGTAAAGGGGGTCTGTGGCATCCACGGGGACACATTCAGTCGGTTCTGCCTTCTGCAGCAGTTCCTCCCAGTCATGATCCCTCCCTGGCGTCATATCAGCCCTCACAAAGTCACGCTGATAAATCACACAACTCCGGGGTTTATGCCCTGCCTCCTCAAGGGCCCTGTCAAGGAGGGGTTTGTACTCTATCACCCTCGTGACCTCCCTGGCCCCGGATGCGGAAACCACCACCTTCGGCTTTGCATCATCTATCCTGATGGCGAGTTCATGGGCTGCAAACCCGCCGAAGACCACTGAATGGACCGCTCCAAGCCGGGCACAGGCAAGCATGGCAATAGCGGCCTCAGGGATCATGGGCATGTAGATGACTACAGTATCACCCTTTTCAACTCCGAGGCTGCGGAGAACACCGGCAAAACGGGAAACCTTCTCGAGAAGTTCCCTGTAAGTGAACTTCCTGATGGTACCGGTAACAGGGCTGTCGTAAATCAGGGCGACCTGATCGGCCCTGCCTCCCTCCACGTGCCTGTCAAGGGCATTGTAGCAGGTATTCATCTTCCCGCCGGGAAACCATTTGTAAAAGGGCGGGTTTGAATCATCAAGCACCTTATCGTATGGTTCAAACCATGTTATCTCCTTTGCCGCCTCCCCCCAGAACCCTGTGGGATCTTCAATGCTTTTGCTGAAGAAGTCTTCATACCTCCCCATTGTCACCTCCTGTAAGATTTTTGATATTAATTCCTGCAATAGTAAAGCCGGAACCTCATATCCCCGGGCAGGCGGGGCCCAGGAGAAATCCGGATTTCAGCGATACCGACAGTAACTCTCAATAACTTCCAGGTGTATGTATTCTAACTGCTGATACAGAACCTATGAAATAAAAACAACATCGCATCAAATCCGATCTCGATGGAGCCCCGCCTGCCCTATGAAGGTCTCATCTTCCCATCGGTCTGCAAAAACTTGCAATAACAATGCCTGTTTTCCTGTCAGTACATTCCCTGTCAAATCAATGGAATGCTTAACAAGAAGACAGAAGATGTTACCTATTGTTATGCAATTACGGGGAACTTTGCACAAAATGTAACATGCCTTTGCCGATCCTGATCGTAAGCAGGATTGCAAGTACAGCCATGAATGATGCCATAAGGAAACTGTAACTGAAGCTCCCGGTCTTATCGGCGATCATGCCGGCAACTGCAGGGCCGCCGATCTGCCCTATGCTGAATATGAATGTTACGAAACCGAAGACCTCCGGAGTCCGTTCGGCACCGTAAATGTCACCTATAAGGGCAGCCATTATGGAGGGGATACTCCAGGCTACAACCCCGAAGAGTCCGACAGAGGCATAAATGATAAGGGCTGTCCCACCAGTGGCAATGAGGAAGTAGGAAAGGCTCTGGAATGAAAAGACCAGGATGAGTGCCCCCCTCCGGCCTATCCTGTCTGAGAGGGTTCCGAAGACAGGCCCTGAAAGGAGGCTCAACAGACCGAGCCAGGCCCAGAAGTTACCGGCAACAGCCTCCGGGATATGCCTCTCCTTCACGAGGTAGGTCACAATGAAAGTAACATAGATCACATAGGTAAACCCGAATATGAAGTATACCAGTCCGAGATGATAAGCAAGCCTGTCCTTGAGGAGTTTGACATCCGGTCTCTTCTGGTAAGGCCCCACCCTGCCATCTGCCTCCACCCCACTGCTGCCGGAGGGGTTTTCCCCTATCTCCTCGGGACTGTCTCTCAGGACCTTGAGGCAGAAGAAGGATATGATGAGAACAATGCCTCCAGTTATCCACCAGTTCACCCTCCAGCCCATCGTTCCGAAGGTTTCATTTACCAGGGGCACCATCTTGCCTGAAAGGAGTATGGCAAAGCCGCTTCCTATAACCATGAAGCCGGCAGCCCTTCCCCGCCGCTGTCTTACAAACCATCTTGCCACAAGGGCCATCATGGGAATATTGGAGGCACCGCTGCCTACACCTGTAAGAGCATAAAGGAGGGCTGCCGAGAGGAATCCCGCCGAAAGTCCAAGGAGGGATATAGAAATTCCAACAAGGAGGAGTGCCAGGAAAATCACCTTCCTTGCCCCCCATCTACCGACAAGCATTCCTGAGATCAGGACCGCAATGAGATATCCGACAAAGTTTGCCGTACTTATAAAGCCGATTTCAGAGTATGAGAGCCCCAGGTTGGATGCCATGGATGGGAGGATCATCCCGATGGTGAACCGGCCGAGCCCGATGGAGCCCAGGATGCAGAGCGTCCCGGCCAGGACGATGAACCAGCCGTAATCTATACCGAAGCGCCGGCTAATCTTCAAAGGCATGACATCTGTACCAGTCCTTCCCGGAGGGGTTTCCGAGGAGTTCAGCCCTGTAACGGCAGCCCCCCCTGCACTGTTCCAGAAAAGGACAATCGCACTCGAGGGTATCAAGCCTGACGGGCTTCAACCTCTGCCAGCATACCTCAAGCCCCTCATCCATGTGACCAAGGGGGCTTTCTTCATAGAAGGCGCACTTTGCCAGATGCCCGTCCGGGAGTAGCGAGACCAGGTGCAAGCCGCATCCGTATCCCTCACCCCCGCCATGAAAGCCTCCTCCATACCCGTACCGCATAAACTTTCCCGCCTCCTCAGGAGGGAGACAGAGTTCCCTGTTTTCAGAAAGCCTCCCCGACAGACAGGGAACATCCACAGTCCACTCCCTCACACCAAGGGACTCAAAGAGCCGCTTCATCTCGTCGAACTGGTCGAGGTTTCCAGGATGTATCATGGTTGAGACGGAGACATCAAAGCCTGCATCAACCGTTCTTTTCAAGGCGGAGAGGGTCTTTTCATAAGTGCCCTTCCCCCTTATAACTTCGTGTCCTTCCCCGATACCATCGATGCTTATCTGTATCTCATCAACTGAAAGATCCTTCAGCCTTTTTTCTGTAAGCAGAATCCCGTTAGTAAGAAGCACTTTCCTGAGAGGATAGGTCCGCAGATACTCATTAAGCCCTTCGAAGTCAGAGTAAATCAGGGGCTCACCTCCCGAGATCAGAACCCTGAGCCCCTGGATCCGCTCGAATTCATCAAGCCCCTTGAGAACCAGTTCAAGGGGAAGTTCCTTCCCCCCTGACTCTCCAATGTAACAGTGTCTGCACCGGAGATTGCACCGTTCCGTAAGAAGCAACTCCAGATACCGGAGTGAGGGAACGGGCGACTGTCTGATGGTCTCCTGTCTTCTCTCACCCCTCTCTTTCCGGAGTATCCCCTCATCAATGCAGAACCGGAGAAACTCCCTGTCCTCTGTAAAACAGCCGTCCTCTCCGGCACACTCAAGAATAAAGGAAAACCCCCTTTCGTTCAGTTCATAAAGTTCATCTTTTTTCACGTTATAAAGGGATGGGGCTTCAAGCCTTCTCAGTATCAGATCAGGTGAAAGGTGGTATTTTGTAAAATCTTTCTGAGGGGTTTCAGACATGGAAAGGCCGGGCCTTATTCGGTATGGAGGTAAAATTCTTCCTTCAGTGAGCGGGCCATGAGTTCCTGGACCGCCGATCCAGGATCCTTCCCCTCATGGATAACCCTGTAAACCTGCTCAACAATCGGCATCTCCACCCCTTCTCTTTTAGCGAGGTTATAGGCCGACTGGGACGTCTCAACACCTTCGGCTACCGCCTTCATCCCGGCGAGGATCTCCTTGAGGGAAAGCCCCTCTCCCAGTTTCTTCCCCACAGTATAATTCCTGGAGAGATTACCAGTACAGGTAAGAACAAGATCCCCCATCCCGCTAAGACCGGAGAATGTCTTCTCCTTGGCACCAAGCCTGACGCCAAGCCTTGTCATCTCCGCAAGCCCCCTCGTTATAAGGGCTGCCCTTGCATTAAGCCCGAGACCAAGACCGTCTGACACTCCGGAGGCAATGGCTATCACATTCTTAAGTGCTCCCCCAAGTTCTACACCGATAAGGTCATCATGGGTGTAAACCCTGAAGTACTCTGTATTGAAGACCTCCTGAACAAGGAGAGCGGATGTAGTCTCCTCTGCTGCAAGGGTAACGGCAGTGGGGAGACCTCGGACCACCTCCTTGGCAAAACTCGGGCCGGAGAGAACCATGATCTCGTTCTGAAAAAACTCACGCATTATTGAGGAGACAGTCTTGAGAGTGCCCTTCTCTATCCCCTTTGAGGCACTTATAAGGACTGCATCCTTTTCGATGTATGGTCCGGCCATCCCCAAGACTGAGCGAATAAACTGGGTCGGCACAACAAAAAGCACATAACGGGATCTGTGCAGTGCCTCCTCTATATCACTCGTTATATTCACATGCTCAGGTATCTCCACATCAGGGAGATAGGACTCATTGGTCCTGCCCTCCCTCATCTTCAGTGCAAGATCTTCCTCATAAACCCAGAGGGATACATCAAAGTCCTTCCCTGCAAGCAAGACCGTCAGGGCCGTTCCCCAGCTACCTGCCCCTATGACTGATATGTAACTCA
>CAZITN010000006.1:31151-54734 GCA_964542175.1 uncultured Thermodesulfovibrio sp.
TTCTTCACCTTTGCCCAGGTATCCCGTAGTGTTACAGTCCGGTTAAAGACCGGATTATCATCTATTGTATCCCTATCGACACAGAAATATCCAAGCCTCAAAAACTGGAATATATCTCCTGGTCTTGCGTCCTTAAGCGAAGGCTCCGCTTTGCATGACTTAAGGATCTTGAGGGAGTCAGGATTCAGACAGTCAATAAAATCAGGGCATTCTTTCCTGTCGTCAGGGTTTGCCACCCTGAAGAGCCTGTCGTAAAGCCTGACCTCTACATCAATGGCATGAGGGGCAGATACCCAGTGGAGCGTGGCCTTTACCTTCCTCTGCTGATTAGTCCCGCTCTTTGATTCAGGATCGTAACTGCAATGCAGTTCCTTGATCTCTCCTGTATCAGGATCCTTTATCACCTCGTCACAACGGATAATATAGGCGTGCTTGAGCCTTACCTCCCTTCCCGGGGCAAGACGGAAGAATTTCTTTGGTGGCTCTTCCATGAAGTCATCCTGCTCTATGTAGAGTTCACGGCTGAAGGGAACCTCTCTTGTGCCTGCTTCCGGTTCCTCTGGGTTGTTTACCGCCTCAAGATATTCTGTTCTGTCTTCGGGATAGTTTGTAAGAACGACCTTTACCGGGTTCAGAACCACCATAACCCTTTGAGCCCGCCTGTTCAGGTCTTCCCGGAGGCAATGCTCAAGGAGTTCTATCTCAACCATGCTGTTTGCCTTTGCCACACCGATCCGGTCACAGAACGTCCTGATAGCCCAGGGTGTGTAGCCCCTTCTTCTGAGGCCTGCGATAGTTGGCATCCTGGGATCATCCCAGCCACTTACATGTCCCTCTTCAACAAGGCGGGTGAGTTTTCTCTTACTGAGCACTGTATAACTCAGGTTGAGCCTTGCAAACTCTATCTGCCGGGGATGATAAAGTCCCAGTTCTTCGAGGAACCAGTCGTAAAGGGGCCGGTGGTCTTCAAACTCAAGGGTGCAGAGTGAATGGGTTATACCCTCAAGGGAGTCAGAAAGGGGATGGGTAAAATCATAAGTGGGGTATATGCACCACTGGTTACCGGTTCTGTGATGGTTTGCCCTGATGATCCGGTAGATCACAGGGTCACGCATGTTTATGTTACCCGATGCCATGTCGATCTTTGCCCTCAGAACCTTCTCGCCTTCGGCAAACTCTCCCCTCCGCATCCTCTCAAAGAGGTCAAGGTTCTCCTCAACAGAGCGGTTTCTATAGGGGCTTTCCTTCCCAGGTTCGGTAAGTGTTCCACGGTACTGCCTGATCTCCTCTGCCGAGAGATCATCCACATAGGCCCTGCCTTTCCTTATCAACTCTACCGCACAGTCATAGAGCCTCTTGAAATAATCCGAGGCATAGAAGAGCCTCTCATCCCAGTCAAACCCCAGCCAGCGCACATCCTCGATTATCGATCTGACATACTCCTCTTCTTCTTTAAGTGGATTGGTATCATCAAACCTGAGGTTGCAGAGGCCGCCGTATTTATCCGCTATCCCGAAGTTCAGGCAGATGGACTTGGCATGCCCGATGTGAAGGTAGCCATTGGGCTCAGGAGGAAATCGGGTATGCACCCGGCCTCCATATTTGCCTGTTTCAAGGTCTTCTTCTATTATTTTTTCTATAAAGTTTTTTGTTTCTTTTTCCATTCCTTAATTTCCTTACATACTCTAAAGGATTTTCTACTTCTTTGTAGTCCTTCCATAAACCAAAGAGTTCATCTCTATGTTTATTTTCAAGTCGTAGCTTTTAGATTTTTATTCACATAAGCTGCCTTTCCTATCAACTTAACTTTAACCTCCAGAAGGAGGTCAGTGTAATAACTGCCCACAAGACACCTTAATGCCTTGTTTTACCTTTCCCCTCCCCTGAGGGGAGGGGAATAAGGGGAGGGTGTTCAAAACAGTAGATTCTTATTTTATCTAATACCCCTTCCAGATTGTTAAATATTTCATTGTTCCAGAATCTCAAAACCATGAATCCTTCTTCATTTAACCATTTATCACGCTCAATATCTTTTTGATTTTCAGAATGTTGCCCACCGTCAACTTCAATTACAATCGATTTTTAAAAACAAACGAAATCCACAATATATTTGCCTATAGGGTGCTGTCTTCTGAACTTCAATCCGTAAAATTGCCTTGCTCGTAAATGTCTCCATAAAACCTTCTCAGCCTCAGTTTGATTTTTCCTTAATTTTCGTGCTAATTGTATCAAATGATTACCTGACATCCCCCTCACCCTAACCCTCTCCCTGAGGGAGAGGGGATATATTTAAGTTCCTTCCTTCTTATCCCCCTGCAATCTCTATCGCCCGCTGAAGTCTTCTCAGGGTTTTCTCTCTGCCTATTATCTCTATCACCTCAAAGATACCAGGGCTTGCCGTGCTGCCTGTCAGTGCCACACGTACAGGCTGTGCCACATGGCGGAGCTTTGTCTGATGGCGCTCCACAACCTGATGGAAGAGTTTCTCAAGGCTTTCCTCTGTAAACTCCGTCATGTCCTCAATACCCTCTTTTATATCCTTCAGATAGGGAAGATACTTTTCTGCAAGGAACTTGTTCTTTGCCTTCTCATCAAACTCCACATCTTCGGTAAAGTAATACCTCATGCTCAGTGCAAGTTCATTCAGGGTTTTTGCCCTCTGCTTGTAGGACTCAACTGCCTTAGCAAGCCATGCCCTCTCCGGCATGGAATCCTCCTCCAGAAGGTTCTCCTTTACCAGAAATGGTATGGTCAGGTCAACGAGCCTCTCCGTAGGGGTGTTCATTATATACTGGCTGTTGAGCCAGAGGAGTTTCTCAGGATTAAAGACGGCTGCCGTTCTGACCACCCCTTCGAGGGAGAATTTCTCTATCAGTTCCTCCCTGGTAAAGATCTCCTGGTCTCCATGGGACCAGCCAAGCCTGACCAGATAATTGATCAAAGCCTCAGGGAGATACCCCGTATCCCTGTAAGCCTGGACCGATGTGGCGCCATGCCGTTTACTGAGCCGGGTCTTGTCAGGGCCGAGTATCATCGGGATATGGGCAAACCGGGGGATCTCAAAGCCGAGAGCCTGATAGATGTGAATCTGCTTGGGTGTGTTATTGAGATGGTCATCTCCGCGGATTACATGGGTAATACCCATTTCCACGTCATCCACGACAACCACAAAATTGTAGGTAGGCGTGCCGTCCGACCGCATTATGATCAGGTCGTCAAGCTGTTCGTTCGGGTACGAGACCGGTCCCTTGATAAGGTCGTTGATAATGGTCTGTCCGGCATCGGGCATCCTGAACCTCACAACGGGCGTTCTGCCTGAGGGTGGATTCTTGAGGTCAAGACAGCGGCGGTCATACTTGATGACCCCCCTGCTGTCCTTCATTGCCTGCTGACGTCTTTCCTCCAGTTCCTCGGGAGTACAGTAACAGTAGTATGCCTTGCCCTCGTCAAGTAACCTCTGGACATATCTCTGGTAGATCTCCATCCTGTCGGTCTGGCGAAAGGGTCCTTCATCCCAGTCAAGACCAAGCCACTTCATACCGTCTATGATGGCCTCTATATATTCTTCGGTGGAACGGCTTCTGTCAGTATCCTCTATCCTGAGGACAAAGACTCCCCTGTTATGTCTGGCAAAGAGCCAGTTGAAAAGGGCTGTTCTTGCACCTCCGATGTGGAGGTACCCAGTAGGACTTGGTGCAAATCTTACTTTAACCTCAGACACTTTTTTTACCCCTTTCTATTTACTTAATAACCCAATAAACTTAATAACTTAATAACCAATACAAGTTTTTATTTTACCACATACCCCTCAACCATTAAATCCTCACCAACCCGCCTGATACTTATGTCTCTGAGTCTGTAGGCATCTTCAAGGTTTTTGCAGGCCATGCCTCCAACCGCCGGGAAGGAGTCCCTGCCGCAGATAATCTTTGGTGCAATGAAGAAGACCACCTTGTCCACAATGCCGTCATGAAAGGCATGGGATGAAAGGGATGCCCCGCCTTCTATCATTACAGAGGTTATCTCCCGTTTACCGAGTTCCTTCATAAGCCAGCCAAGGTCGAGTTTGTTTCTGAAAAACAGGAATTCAAGTCCTTCCTTACGGAGCCCTTCAGCCTTTTTTCTCATTGCCTCATCTGTAACAATAATGCTTGAAGGTGGCGTATCAAGCACATGAAACCCGGCAGGTGTCTCAAGCCGTGGATCAATGACCACCCTTACCGGATCTTTCGCTCCCTTGAGCCTTGCAGTGAGTCGTGGATTGTCGGCCTTTACCGTGCCTATGGCCGTAAGTATGGCATCCGAGGCGGCACGCATGCGGTGAACGGCCCTTCGGGCTTTCTCTCCGGTTATCCACTTAGACTCGCCAGCAGGGAGGGCGATCTTACCATCGAGGGTCATGGCCACCTTAAGGGTGACAAGGGGCTCACCGGTGGTGATGTACTTTATGTATGCCTCGTTAAGCCTTTTTGCCCTCTTTTCCGAGATCCCCGATACCACATCGATCCCTGCCTTTCTCAGTTCAGCAAGCCCCTTTCCAGAGACCCGGGGGTTTGGATCCTCCATTGCAACAACCACCTTTTTTACTCCTGATGCAATTATGGCCTTTGTACAGGGCGGCGTCCTCTTCCTGGTATGGCAACAGGGCTCTAGACTTACATACAAAGTGGCTCCCTCTGCCCTCTGGCCTGCCTTCTGCAGCACCAGCGCCTCGGCATGGGGTGTACCCGGGGCACGGTGGTATGCCTCGGCAATGACCCTGCCCCTCTTTACAAGCACCGCCCCTACCACCGGATTGGGACTTGTATGTCCCAGAGCCCGCCTGGCAAGATGCAGCGTTCTTTTGATTACATCATGATCATCCATGGCATATAATATTACCAAAACAGCGAAAAACTCTGCCGATGTGTCTTCACTTAAATTAATTTTGGTAAATCCACCTTTTTTTCTTGATTTTCTTTATCTCTTCGTGTATAATTATGATTGGCTTTTTCTTAGCTTGGGGAGGTAACAATTTTTTCATGGGGGAGCATTGTTAGGAGACTATCTTAAGGGAAAACGCCAGAAATCCGGTCTGTCCCTGAAGGAACTTGCAGACAGGACCAAAATCCGCCTGGAATATCTCAAGGCGCTTGAATCCGGAGAATACGGAAGGATCCCTGGTGAGGTCTTTGTACGGGGCTATATCAGAGAGTATCTCAGGAGTCTCTCTTTCGATCCGGCTGAAGCTCTCTCTCTGTATGACGAGGAAAAGCCTCCTCTTCCTGAACCCGAGGTCCCTGTCCAGTCCAGAAACTGGACAGGCCTTCATGCAAAGACCAGATACCTTCTCTCAGGTCTTATCATCCTGATTCTGGTCCCTGTTGCAATCTTCACTCTTCGTTTCTTTGAAAAACCCGGCCAGCAGAGTGCTCTCAAAAGTACGGGCGTAAAAAGTGCAAGTCTCGAACGGGTAGTCAAGATGATTCCTGAACCGATAAAGACAGCCGAAGCAGACTTTACCAACAAACACCTCCTGGAGATCAAGGCCGTCGAGGATTCCTGGGTCTTCCTTCAGATTGATGACAATATCAGTTACTCCATGCTACTCAGGCCCGGAGAGACGCGGTCATGGACAGGAGAGAAGAAGTTCTACCTCAAAACAGGTAATGCCGGGGGGATCCGAATCACCTTTGACGGCCGGAATCTGGGGGCCCCGGGCAGGCGGGGGCGGATCGCAAAACTGACACTGCCTTCAACCCCTCCTGAGAAATAGCCGTATCCAGAACATAATTTGATCTGAAATACTCTTTTGTCAATAATACAGACCCTCCCTGTTACCTTAAACAACATCAAACACCAAGGAGACACTTCATAAGTGAAGGGACTTTCAAGAAATGCCCTGAAGGTATTGAGAACACGGTATCTTCTCAGAAATGAGAAGGGTGAGGTTATTGAGACCCCTGAAGAGATGTTCCGGAGGGTGTCGGCACATATTGCAGAGGCTGAAAGGGGATATGGACAGTCGCCGGAGAGATGGGGGGAGATGTTTTACAATCTCATGACCGGCCTCCGCTTTCTCCCGAATTCACCGACGCTGATGAATGCAGGCCGGGACCTCGGGCAGCTCGCCGCCTGTTTCGTCCTCCCCGTGGATGACTCCATGAAGGGGATCTTTGAAACACTCAAGAATGCCGCCCTGATCCTCCAGAGCGGCGGTGGAACGGGGTTTTCCTTTTCATCCCTCAGACCCAGGGCCGACATGGTGAAATCAACGGGTGGCATTGCCAGCGGACCTGTGTCCTTCATGAATATATACAACAAGGCAACGGAGGTGATAAAACAGGGCGGTGCAAGGAGGGGAGCCAACATGGGAATACTCCGCGTTGATCACCCGGACATAATGGATTTCATCAGGGCCAAGGAAGACCCCGGAGCCCTCACAAACTTCAATATCTCCGTAGCAGTCACCGACAGCTTCATGGAGGCACTGAAGAAGGACCGGAAGATCCCCCTTATCAACCCCAGAACCGGGAAAACCAGGGCAAGAATCAGGGCCAGAGAGATATTCGATGTCCTCATTCATGCAGCCTGGAAGACAGGCGACCCCGGGATCGTCTTCATAGACAGGATCAACCGGTCCAACCCCACCCCTCACATCGGAGATATCGAGAGCACCAACCCCTGCGGAGAGCAGCCCCTCCTCCCCTATGAGGCCTGCGTGCTTGGTTCGATCAACCTCTCGAGGTATGTGAAAAATCCTTATCCTTACATGGCGGGCAAGCCTGGGATAGATTTCAAAGCCCTTGGTAGGGATGTGGAGCTCGCTGTCCGGTTTCTGGATGATGCGATTGATGCCAACAAATACCCCCTGCCAGAGATAGAAAAGATGCACAGGGGAAACAGGAAGATAGGTCTCGGGGTGATGGGCTGGGCAGACTTCCTCGTAATGCTTGGTATCCCATATGCGTCAGAAGAGGCAATACAGGTTGCCGAAAGGGTAATGGGATTCATCCAGGAAAGATCCCGGACGGCATCGGCAGCCCTTGCCGGTGAGAGAGGGGTATTTCCCAATTTCAAAGGCTCCATCTATGACAGGCCGGGAATGCCTAAAGTCAGAAATGCAACCACGACAACGATTGCACCAACGGGAACACTCTCCCTCATCGCCGGATGCTCTTCAGGGATCGAACCATATTACGCCCTTGCATACAGGAGGCTCATTCTTGATACCGAGTTTCTTGAGGTCAACCGGCTCTTCTTTCATGTTGCCAGAAGGGCTGGCTTCTACTCCGAGGGGATCAGAGAGAGGGTGATAAAACAGGGGACACTCCGTGGTATCAGGGATGTTCCCGGTAAGATAAAGCAGCTTTTCAAAACAGCCCTGGAGATACCACCTGAAAAACACGTTGACATGCAGGCTGCATTTCAACGGCATGTGGACAATGCGGTCTCCAAGACAGTAAACCTCCCCAGAAGTGCAACTCCTTCCAGGGTGGCAGAGGTCTTTCTTTACGCCTACGAGAAGGGCTGCAAGGGTGTGACCGTCTTCAGAACGGGAGCAAGGAAAAAGGGAACCCTCATAAAAGTGAAGGAGGTGGAGTAAATGGGAAACAGGGCTCTGGTATTAAGCGGCGGGGGCGCCAAAGGTGCCTTTGAACTCGGTGTGGTGGATTACCTCGTTAAAGACCTCGGTATAGCATTTGAGGTCATTTGCGGAGTATCCACGGGGGCATTGAATGCATCCTTTCTCAGCCAGGGGAAGGGACTCGATGGCCTCAGGGAGAGACTTGAGGCACTTAAGGAGATCTGGTTCAGTATCACTTCAGACGATGATATCTACCATGACTCCCTGACATGGGACTTTCCGAGGATCGTCTCCCTCTATAACAACAGGCCGCTCAGGGAAAAGATAGAGACCCTTATCGATCCCGCCCTGATCAGGGAATCAGGGACAGAGTTCAGGATAGGGGTTGTATCCCTCAACAGTGGCGAATACCTCTCCATTGACCAGTCCGCCACTGCACTCAAGCGGTTCATCCTTGCAAGCACCGCAATCCCCGTGCTTTTCAGCCCTGTAAAATACAAGGGGAACCTCTATGTCGACGGAGGGGTCCGGAACATAACCCCTCTCCAGGATGCACTGAAGGCACTAAAGGGACTTCCACAGAGGGAGTCGCCAGATGATGTCTATCTCGTCCTTGCCTCTCCCATTGCAATCCGGCGGGTCCCGGCTTCTGATACTGACAACATACTGGAGATCCTTAAGCGTTCCGTCGAGATACTCACGGCAGAGGTTTACAGGGAAGACATAGAGCATGCCGTTGAGGTCAATGAATACATCAGCGGTATCGAACGGTTGCGAGCAAGGCTCTCCGGGCATCTTTCCCGGGAGGAGACAGAGGAGATCATGGCTGAGGCCCGTCTCCCCTTTTCTAAAAAATCCCAGCGATATGTTAATATTTTCATGTTCGAGCCGGAAAAGGAATATCTCGGAAGCCTCGAATTCGACCCGGCAAAAATCAGAAAGGCCTTCAGAGCCGGGAGGGAAAAGGCCCGGGAGGTAATGAGCAGCCCCTGATGAGGAGGATCCGTAATGATACTTGGCGTAAATGTTGATCATGTAGCCACTGTCCGGCAGGCGAGGATGACCTTTGAGCCCGACCCCCTAATGGCAGCAACCCTTGCCATACTCGGCGGGGCGGACGGGATAACCGTCCATCTCCGCGAAGACAGGAGGCATATCCAGGACAGGGACCTCCGCCTCCTGAGGGAGGTCGTCCCCGTTGAACTGAACCTTGAGATGGCCGCAACTGATGAGATGATCAGGATTGCCTCTGAGGTAAAGCCCGATATGGTCACACTTGTCCCCGAGAAAAGGGAAGAACTGACTACGGAGGGCGGACTGAACCTGATGGATCAGAAGGAACAGCTCAAATCTGCAGTACAGAGGATCAGGGACCTGGGGATCCCCGTCAGCCTCTTCATAAACCCTCACCCTCTCGATATCGACCTCTCCCGGGAAATCGGTGCAGACATGGTTGAGATCCATACCGGCATGTATGCAAATGCAAAGGGAAGGGAGCAGGAAACAGAGCTGGAAAAGGTGAATGAGGCGATAGCCTTTGCCGCCAGGCAGGGTCTTGGTGTAAACGCCGGCCACGGCCTGACCTATTATAATGTAAGGCCAATCGCTTCCAACAGGTCCATACGGGGCCTGTATATCGGGCACAGCATCATCTCAAGGGCGGTGCTCGTAGGGATAGAAAGGGCTGTCCGTGAAATGAAGGCCCTTATTGAGTCTCCATGATCCACGGCACCGGCATAGATATCTCCTCAACGAGCCGGATTGAACGGGCACTGAAGAGATGGGGACCCCGCCTCAAGGAAAGGGTATTCACTGAAGGAGAGCGGACATATGCAGATTCCCAGCCCCGGCCTGAACTCGCCTATGCGGCAAGATTTGCAGCCAAGGAGTCCTTTATAAAGGCATTATCTCCCAGTGAGCCAGTCCGGCTCAGGGAGATAGAGGTGGTTCGCGGAACGACAGGGGAACCATCAATCCGGCTTCATGGCCGGGCAGAGGAACTCTTCAGAGCCACTGTAGGAAACGGCAAGATACACCTCAGTCTCTCCCACGAGATGGAGTACGCCATGGCTGTTGTGATAATAGAGACACTCTGAAAGGAACTCAGCAGGACTTAGCTATCAGAAAAGATGTAGGCAGGTGCCGGATCAGATTTCTCGAGACACTTCCCATCACACCCTTCAGTCCCTTCAGGCCCCGGCAGCCGACCACCACCAGATCAATGCCGTGTTTTTCAGCATATGAAATGATCTCTATCGAGGGGTCTCCTATCTTAGTCACAGTCTTTATATCACGGAATTTCTCTTTGAGATAGAACTCGGCCTTTTCAAGAACCCTATCGGAAAGGGAAAATTCCGCAGTCCGTATCCTGGCAACCTCTTCCTTCCACTTCTCATCTATCTCGGGCAGTAGTCTCTCCGGGATGTCCTGTACCGGAGAAGTATGGACATGAATCACCGTCAGTTCACTATCCCCGGGAAAGGGAAACCTCAGCAGAAATCTCCCGGCAGCCTCACTGTATTCAGAGCCATCGTCGGCAAAGAGGATCTTCAAAGGACTCCTTAATTCCCACTGGGCCTTCCTCACGGCAAGAACAGGTACAGGTGCCCTGGAAACAACCCCCCTTGTCGTGCTTCCCACAATGAACGACCTGAGTCCCTTCACACCCTTTGCACCCATGAGAACAATATCATACCCTTCCCCTCCCGCCTTCTCCACTATCAGGTCAGCGGCAGAGCCCTCCTCGATCTCCTCACTGATACCTGCAGTAGTAGACCTCAGAATATCCGAGACCTCCTCCACTATCCTCGGGGCAACCTCCTGCTTGATCCTGAAGATGACATCACTGTAGGACTCAATGTCGTGGAGTATGGGGACAAAGTTGATAACATGAAGAACAGTAATATGGTCTTCCGGCCTCAATGCCATCCTGGAGAGAAACCTGGCGGCTCCCAGGGAATGCTCCGATCCGTCTACAGGTAAAAGAATCTTCATCTCATCCCCCTTTCTGCTGCCCATCAGGACAGTTCGGGTCGTCCGGGACGACCGTTAAAGAGAACCTCTTCCCCTGTTTTCATCATATCATAGATCAGGCAGAATCACAAGTACGGTATATTGGTGTATTGGTCAAAGGCTGTCATTGATCTTTTGTTTTTTCTTTTCCCGCCTTCCCGCTTTTATGTTTATACGCTATAAACGCAATTAACTCGATTAACGGTATCAACGCAAACATAGAACGTTGAACCTGACCGCTGCATACAGTCTTCTCAGTTCCAGCTTCTCAGGTTTGACTTATCGGGTTTGAAACGGATAGAATATACCTCCCAATGGGGTGGTAGTTCAGTTTGGTCAGAATGCCGGCCTGTCACGCCGGAGGTCGCGGGTTCGAGTCCCGTCCACCCCGCCACTTTTTTCCCTCATACTCAAAAATAAGGAAAGTTTTTTATTTCATCACATTCGCCCGCTTACCCCGTGTTCTTGCCATGGGGTAAGCTAGTGCTATGCATCCTCCCCTGTTTCATGGACATCCACTCGATCACTACCATAAAATTACCCGGTTCAGGTATAATTTATATTCATATTTTAAAAGTTCTGTCCTGTTGATATATGGAATGTAAGCTCACTTTATGTTTCATCTTTTAACTGATTTTAGACAGAAATTCATAGTGGGAGGATCAATTCAATGTTTGGCCTGGAAAGAATGAAAGCTCCCGTACTGACCATCCTGTTCTTCTTACTTCTTTTATCCCTGGGCTGCAATGACAGTTCCAGCAAGAATTACTCCCCCCCTGTCCAGAACCTTAACCTGAAGCCCGTAAACACTGAGGATGATATAAAGATGCTCCGCACCATGGTGAAGGAGGACCCGGAGAATCTGAACGCCTGGATAAGGCTTGGAAACATACTGATGGACAGCAAACGCTTTACTGAAGCGATAGAGGCAT
The DNA here is from genome assembly GCA_964542175.1 of uncultured Thermodesulfovibrio sp. Lineage (GTDB taxonomy): Bacteria > Nitrospirota > Thermodesulfovibrionia > Thermodesulfovibrionales > JdFR-85 > WFTX01. The sequence goes on from CAZITN010000006.1 coordinate 42,663, forward strand.
ACGCCAGAGCCCTTGAGCTGGATCCCCGGAATGTGAATGTCAGGGTTGACATGGGCACGTGCTACAGGAACACAGGCCAGCCGGAAAGGGCGGTGGAGGAGTACCGAAAGGCCCTGACATACAACCCGAAGCATCTATATGCCCATAAAAACCTGGGCGTGGTGCTTGCCTACGACCTGAACAGAATAAAGGAGGCTATCCCGGAATTTGAAACCTATCTGAAACTCTCACCCACTGCACCGGATGCCGAACAGGTTAAAACCGCCTTGAACGAACTCAGGCAGAGAATATAGGGTCCCGGAATCAGATTATAAAAGAGATTACGGAAACCGGCTGTTCAGACTGGGGAGGTCAGGTGTATGTCAGGTAAAAATTCCATGATAGCCCATCCGAAAAAATGAAAAAGGATGTCTGGATATTCCTTTTTCTGCTGGGACTGGTTGTATTCAACTGGCCCTTCATCAGCATCTTCAGGGAAAATTTCACCATCTATCCCTTTGTCGTCTGGCTCCTCTTGATCTTGGCGATAATAATCACAAACCTCCTGCCGGACAGGGAAGACAGGGGGGATTAGATGTTTTCCGTCTGGACTCTCTTTTTTGTCATCTTCGCCTATCTCATACTCCTCTTTCTCGTGGCTTCCTATGCAGAATATAAGGAGAAGAAGAAGAAAAGCCTCGTCTCAAACCCGTACATCTACTCCCTCTCCCTCGCTGTCTACTGCACATCCTGGACCTTTTACGGAAGTGTCGGGAAGGCTGCCAACTCCGGCCTGAGCTTTCTACCCATATACATAGGCCCCACCCTCATGGCAACCCTCTGGTGGGTGGTCCTCAGAAAGATAGTCTATCTCTCAAAGGAAAACAGGATAACCAATATCGCCGATTTCATATCCTCCCGGTACGGCAAATCCCTCACCCTCTCCATACTGGTCACCCTTGTGGCAGTAATCGGGATCACACCTTACCTCGGACTCCAGTTGAAGGCTATAATGACCACATTCTCCATCCTCTCCGGGAAACCCACTGGAAGCCACTTTGCAGGCTGGACCATCACACTTCTCCTCGGTCTGTTTGCCATAGTCTTCGGTGCCCGCCGCCTTGATGCCTCGGAGAGGCATGGCGGTCTCGTCTTTGCAGTAGCCTTTGAATCGGCAATCAAGCTCTTTGCATTCCTGATGGTAGGCATATTTGTGACCTACGGGCTCTTTGGAGGCTTCGGAGACATCCTCTCCCGGATCAAGGAGAGCCAGTTCTCAGGCCTTATGAAGATAGGCGACAACGGGGCCTTCGGGTTTCTTGAATGGTCATCGTTGACCTTTCTCTCCATGATGGCCATCCTCTTCCTCCCGAGACAGTTCCACGTGACGGTTGTGGAAAACTCCTCCTACGACCATATCAGGAAGGCGATGTGGCTTTTCCCCCTCTATCTTTTTCTCATTAATATCTTCGTCCTTCCCATTGCATTCGGTGGACTGCTGCTGAACGGTTCCAGAGAAGGGGCTGACTACTTTGTCCTGAAGATCCCCCTCACCCAGGGGCACCCCTATCTCGCCCTGATAGCCTTCATTGGTGGTTTCTCAGCTGCAACCGCCATGGTAATAGTGGAATCCATTGCGCTAAGCACGATGGTCATGAACAGCCTTGTTATGCCTGCCCTCTGGAGCCTGAAGGCGATGAAGGGCATATACCATGTAATACTGAACATCAAGAGGCTCGTAATCCTGGGATGCATCTTCCTCGGGTATGTCTTTGCCATCTATATCGGGGATTTCTACAGCCTCGTTGATATCGGACTCAAGTCCTTTGAGGCGGTGACCATTTTCGCGCCGGCCTTCATCGTGGGGCTTTACTGGAAGGGAGCAAACAGGAAGGGAGCAGTGGCCGGAGTTCTGGCCGGTTTCTTCATCTGGGCATATACCCTCATGATGCCTGCACTCACCAGGGCCGGTCTGATACCGGTAAAGGGGATAATCTGGGAACTCTTCAGTTCCGGAATCCTGAACCCCACGGCACTCTTCGGACTTGACGGCCTTGACCGGTGGAGCCATTCCCTCTTCTGGGGGCTCCTCTTCAATCTCTTCTTCCTCATAACAGTCTCCCTCCTTACGAAACAGTCCGATCTTGACACCACCCAGGCAATAGCCTTTGTTGACAGTTTCTCCTCTTCAGCCCTCTCCCTCTCAGGAAGGCCATCAAGCCTTGACGAGATAGAATCTCTCCTTGCAGAATACATCGGTCCCCGTGATGCCTCAACCGCCATTGAGAGATTCATCAAACAAAACAGGTTCACAAAGCAAAACATCACCACAGACGGCCTGCTCAGGCTGCGGTCGGAGGCGGAACGGATACTCGCCGGAGTCCTCGGCCCCTCGGTAAGCACCCTGGTGCTCCAGGACAGGACCGTGCTTACCCCTGATGAGAAGATACAGCTCTCAGCATCAATAAGAAGGATCTCCCGAAGCCTCCAGCTTTCCCGGCAGGAGCTTGCCGAGGCAAACAGACAGCTGGTGATGCTGAAGGAGTTCAGTGAGAACATAATCGAGAGTATCCCTCTCGGGGTCGCAACCCTTGACGAGCACCTCCATGTCAAGTACTGGAACAAGGCAATGGAGAACCTTACAGGAGTCCGGAAGGAAGACGCCCTCAACAGAGAGAGCCGGACCCTCCTGCAGTGTCTTGAACCCGACCTGTTCAGAGAGGGGATTAGGGAGGGCGAGATAAACTGTCACAGAAAGAGGGGGCCAGCTATGGTACTGAAGGGCTATGTCAGCCGCCTCCGGGGTGTCCAGCGGGGATATGTCCTGGTTCTGGAGGACATAACTGAGAAGAAGAAGATAGAGGAAGAACTGTTCAGGGCCACCAAACATGCCAGCATAGGGAGGCTTGCCGCCGGGGTCTCCCATGAGATCGGGAATCCCCTCGCCTCTATCTCTTCCCTCGTCCAGGAACTTCAGACAGAGAATGTGAGCCAGTTTGCGAAAGATTCCCTTTTTACCATCAACCAGCATGTAAACAGGATTGCCCGGATAGTGAAGAACCTTGGGGACTTCGCCCGCCTCTATCCCAGGCAGAAGATCCCCACAAACCTGAAGGACATCCTCACAAACACGATCGACCTGGTAAAGTACGACAAGAACTTCAGAAGAATAAATATAACAACAGAAATCGAGGACACCCCTCCCATTAAGCTCGATCCCGACCAGATCCAGCAGGTTTTCCTGAACCTGATGCTCAATGCAAGGGACGCAATGCCCGAAGGAGGAGAACTCTCCATCACCATCAGGCGAGCGGTGCATGACCCTTCTGAGACTGATGGCTTCGTGGAGATGAGATTCTCTGACACCGGAGTCGGGATCTCGCGCGACCTGAAGGAGAAGATATTCGATCCATTCTTCTCAACCAAGGGTCCTGCCAGGGGAACAGGTCTCGGCCTGAGCATATGTTATAGTATAATCAAGGATCATGGAGGAACGATCGAGATAGACTCGGAAAGGGAACGGGGCACATGCTTCATCATCAGGATACCCATAAATAAAAACACTTGAAAAGGAGCAGGTCATGTCTGAGAGCATACTTATTGTCGAGGACGAGGAGACTCTAAGGGAGTCACTGAGGCGCATCTTCCTGAAAGAGGGGTTTCTTGTGGAAACCGCTGACTCTGCTGAAAGGGGGATCGAACTGGTTGAGGAAAACCTCTATGATGTAATAATAACTGACATCATCCTTCCCGGTATGGACGGGATCGAGATGCTTGAACAGGTAAAGGAACAGAACCCGGAACAGATATTCATCGTTGTAACCGCCTTTGCCTCCCTCGACACGGCTGTTAAGGCACTCCGTGCCGGAGCCTATGATTACATAATGAAGCCAATAATCCATGAAGAGATAAAACAGGTGGTAAGGAATGCCATAACCCAGAAAAATCTCCAGCGGGAAAATGTAATCCTGAAAAGGGAGATAAAAAAACACTACGACTTCAGCAGCATTATCGGAGAGAGTCCTGCCATAAAGGAGCTCATATCTGAAATCAAGAAGGTGGCTGACACAAGGAGCAATGTCCTACTCCTGGGAGAAACAGGTACAGGAAAGGAACTCTTTGCAAGGGTAATCCACCACAACAGCTCAAGAAGGGAGATGCCCTTTGTTCCTATAAACTGCTCTGCCATCCCGGAAAACCTCCTTGAGTCTGAACTCTTCGGACATGTGAAGGGAGCCTTCACGGGTGCCGTTGCCGCAAAGAAAGGACTACTTGAGGAGGCTGACGGAGGGACGGTATTCCTTGACGAGATCGGTGACATCCCTCCGTACTTCCAGGTGAAACTGCTCAGGGTTCTGGAAGACCAGGAACTCAGGCCGGTGGGAAGTACCAAATCAAAGAAAATAGACTTCCGGTTCATTACCGCGACAAACAGGGATCTTCAGGATGCCGTCAAGGCCGGGGATTTCCGGGAAGACCTCTATTACCGGATAAATGTCATAACCATCAAGCTCCCTCCCCTCCGGGACAGAAGGGAGGATATCCCGCTCCTTCTGAATCACTACCTTGAAAAATATGCCCACGAGATTGGAAGACGGGGCAAGAGATTCTCCCCTGAAGCCCTCTCCCTTCTGGTAGGCTATAATTGGCCTGGTAACATCCGGGAGCTTCAGAACGTCATCGAAAGGGCTGTCCTGATCTCGGAGGGAGATGAAATTTGTGAGGAACACCTTCCGGAGAGCATAACAAAGACCGATTCATTCCTTGATGAATCCCTGACCAGGGAGATGACCATAGAGGAATACACCAGATCATTCATAATAAAATTTCAGCATATCTACGGAGAACAGGAACTGGCTGAAAAACTGGGCATAACGCGTAAAACCCTCTGGGAAAAAAGGAAAAAGTGGGGGATCAAAAGGCCTGCGTCACCTTCTGTAACAAATAGTGATAAATAGTTACCAGTCGTAACATCACCTGCCCTTCACCACCCTCTGAGATGGACCGGAGCCCCTAACCTGTAGTTACTATATGTAACACAGCCATGGATACTTTTTTTCCGCACCCTTTCCATTCCTTATGCTTAATGACTGGTAGATAAAGGTTTCTTCCTTTGCTAATATCTTGATTTAAAAAGATATTGGGCCTATTTTTGTTCTCATACCTCTTCCCATGCACTAAGGACGGGCAACGGGAACATCCCCTGTCATACCCCTTATTTTCCTGGATGAAGAGTCCGGACTCTGTCTCTGGCATTAAACTTGCTCATTATCAGCCCGACCATGCTAAAGGATGAAGTAGCAGCTTTTTTCAGGAAGTACCCCCCATTCAACCTCCTGAACGATCAGGAGATTGATCTACTCGTGGAGGACGTCTCCATCGAGTACTATCCGAAGGGGTTCAGGATACTTGCCCAGAACGGTCCTCCAACAGAGTACCTCAGGATAATAAAGAAGGGGGCTGTAAAGGTCTATGTCCAGTCCGACGAGGGCGAAGAACTCACCATAGACTACAGGAGTGAAGGTGAACTCTTCGGTTACATCTCTCTCATCAGCAGTGACCGCTCAAGGGCCAATGTGGTAGCCATTGAAGACACCCTCTGTTACCTCATCCCCCGCGAACGTATAATTTCTCTCATAGAGACAAACCCTGAACTGAACCAGTACTTTCTGAAGTCCTTCTTCATAAATTTCATAGACAAGACCTACGAGGAGACCAAAAAGCGGTTCTCCATAATAGGCGAAGGTGAGCGTCTGCTCTTCACTACCCCGGTGGGTGAGATAGTCCGGCGGTCGCCTGTAACAGTACCTCATGATACAAGCATAAGGAAGGCAGCCAGGATCATGACACAGGAACAGATCAGCTCTGTGATCGTTACTGACAAAGACGGCGTGCCTGCAGGTATCGTAACTGACCGTGACCTCAGAACAAAGGTAGTCGCCCGCGGGAGGGATATCGAGGAACCCGTCGAGAACATCATGAGCTCGCATCTGATAAGGGTGGATGCCTCGGAATTCTGCTTCGAGGCGCTTTTGAAGATGATCAGATATAATATCCATCATATCCTCGTGATCGAGCGTGGAAGGCTTACCGGCCTCGTCTCAAATCATGACTTCATGCTCCTTCAGGGACAGTCACCCACCACACTGGTAAAGGAGATTGAAAAGGCTTACGATATCTCTCAGATGGAAAATGTAAAGTCGAGGCTCATTACCGTTGTGACAAACCTCATGAAGGACGGTGCACGGGCCTACAACCTGACAGGACTGATATCCGAGGTGGTTGACAAGGTTGTACTCAAACTCATCGAACAGATCGAAAAGCAGATCGGTCCGGCACCACTTTCTTACTCGCTCTTTGCAATCGGACCCCTTGCCCGGCGGGAACTCAGCCTCAGCCCCAGAATAAGGCTCGGCGTGGTACATGAGGACACAAACAACCTGACTGTCCTGAAGTCAACGAGAGAGTATTTCAAGGAGTTTTCCGACCTCCTGAACAGGACGCTCTCTACTGTAATCAATGGAAAGGGAACCCCCAACAATACCCCTGATCCTTTTCTCTCGAGAGAACTGGTAAAATCCCTCTCTGACTGGAACTCCCTCTTCCTGAGATACTCTGAGGATCCCTTCAGATACAGGCCATCTCCTGAACTCCTTGATCTCCGGAACATTCATGGCGAGGACGTCCTTTTAAGCAGACTCCTTGAGAGGCTCGTCAAAACCGTTACGGAGTCAGAAGAGTTCATGGATTACCTTGCTACAGAGACGGTTGATAACCGGCCTCCCCTTGGATTTTTCAGGAAGTTCGTGGTGGAGAAGTCCGGTGAACACAGAAACGAACTGAACATCTATGAAAAAGGGATAATCCCTGTTGTCTCATCCATAAGGCTCTTCTCCCTTGAAAAGGTTATAAACGAGACCTCCACCCTCCGGCGGATAAAGGAACTCCTTCACACCAGGGAATTCCCTGAAGGAGATGATCTCCTTATCGCCTTTGACTACCTCATGATGCTACTCATACACAACCAGATAGGTCAGATCCAGAGGGGACTCACTCCGGATACATTCATAAACCCCGAGGCCATGACAAACCTTGAGAAGAAAACACTGAAGGAAACATTCCAGTTGATCGCCAATATCTATGAGATCATAGAGAAGGGCTACAGGACGGAGCGGACACCATGATGGGAGGCCTCTTCACAAGGTTTTTCGGACAATCCAGGGTTAGGGAACTCCCCGTATCACTGAGGCTCCAGCAGGGTCTCAGGAAAAGGTTCGACAGGAATCTCCCCCTGCAAGAGGCTGATTATGTCGTTTTTGATACCGAACTTACCGGGCTTGACTTCAAGAGGGACTCCATCATCTCTATCGGTGCGGTAAGGATGGAGGGTCTCAGGATCTATCCTTCCAGGACGTTCTACTGTCTTGTGAAGCCGGAATGTGAACTGAAGAGGGACGGTATAGTCATCCATGAGATAACTCCTGAGGACCTGAAGGGGGCTGAAGCCCCTGAGACAGCACTGAACGACTTTGTAACCTTTGCAGGAGATGCAGTCCTTGTAGGACATTTCGCCTTCATAGACATCAACTTCATCAACAGGGCACTCAGGAAATGTTACGGCATGAAGATCCAGAACCCGGTGGTGGACACCTTCCAGATTCACGAGTGGATCTATGAGAACGACTCACACTTCGCAAGACACCACCATGGAATGACGATAAAGAAAGACCTTTTCTCCATAGCAAAGACCTATGGAATCACGGTAAAGACGGCCCACAACGCTCTGATTGATGCATATCTCACAGCCCAGTTGTTCCAGAGATTTCTCCGTTTTCTGCCTCAAGCGGGAGTAAGGACTGTCGGTGAGCTCCTGATGGTGGGCAAATCCTGAAAAGAAGGGAGGTGTTAGCAGAGAGAAAAAAGACTTTTTGTGCAGTATCTCTTGTTTTCAAAGAAGAAATCAAAAGAAGGAGGTAAAGGTGACTACAGCTACCATATGGTTATTCATCTTCGTTCTTGCGTACTGGGCATACTGTATTTTCTGGGGGATAAAGGGCGCAAGAATGGCAAAAACGGCTTCTGACTATTTTATCGCCGGAAGAAAGATCCCCATCTGGGTCTTTGTTCTGGCAGCAACGGCAACATCCTTTTCGGGCTGGACCTTCATGGGTCATCCCGGTCTCGTTTACCGTGACGGCTTCCAGTACGCCTATGCATCATTCTATGCCATTACCATACCCTTCACAGGGGTGATCTTCCTCAAGCGCCAGTGGATGCTCGGGAAGAGGTTCGGCTATGTCACACCTGGTGAGATGTTCTCCGACTACTACCAGACCGATATAATGAGGATCCTCACTGTTATCGTGGCCCTCGTCTTCTCGGTCCCCTACCTCGGGCTTCAACTCCGGGCCTCGGGCTTCCTCTTCAATATCCTGACTGACAGACTCTTCAGTGTTGAGGTCGGCATGTGGCTCCTGGCAATAGTGGTCGTGATCTATGTGGCCTCAGGAGGTCTGAGGGCTGTGGCTTACGTGGATACGATGCAGTGTATCCTCCTTGCAGGTGGTATTGTTGCAATCGGCTTAATCACCCTGAACGCGGTAGGAGGCATGGATGCCCTGAGTGCAGGCATAGCAAAGCTTGCCGAGATCGATACCAAACGAACCCCTGATGGATACAGCCACTATATTGCCATCCCGGGTGTGATCCAGTTTGTGAAGGCAGGGACAAAGGCAACAGGCGGAGCCTGGACTGGCGTGATGATACTGACCTACATGTTCGCCCTGATGGGGATCCAGTCAGCCCCGGCCTTCTCCATGTGGTCATTCTCAAACAAGAACCCCAAGCCCTTTGCCTACCAGCAGGTCTGGGCATCCTCAGCCGGTATCGGGTTCATCCTGATAATCTTCACAGCCATCCAGGGCCTTGGCGGCCACCTGCTCGGGGCCGATGCAGCCATGCTGAAGGCCGGTTATGCCAAGGATGTCCTCAAGTTAGGCGAGGATATCATGAAGATGCCGGGCAAACAGGGCTTTCTCGTTCCGGTGCTCATTCATATCCTGAGCAAATCCGCTCCCTGGTTTGTCGGGCTCCTTGCTGTCTGCGCCCTTGCAGCCATGCAGTCAACCGGTGCAGCCTACATGTCAACGGCTGCAGGGATGCTCACCCGTGACCTCTATAAGAGGTTCCTGAACCCTGGTGCATCCCACACAACACAGAAACTCTTCGGCCGTATCGGCGTACTTGTGGTGACAGGCCTCGCCCTTGTCGTTGCAACCACTTCAAAGGACGCCCTCGTGCTCCTTGGTGGTCTCGCCGTTGCCTACGGCTTCCAGATGTGGCCTGCCCTTATAGGCATCTGCTGGTGGCCCTTCCTCACAAGACAGGGCGTAACAGTCGGGCTCATCCTGGGCCTCATTGCCGTTACACTTACTGAGACGATCGGACAGAAATGGTTCGGTATCACCGCCTGGGGAAGATGGCCTCTCACCATCCACTCGGCAGGATGGGGAATTATCTTCAACCTGGGTTCAGCGATCCTCATCTCCCTTGTAACCCAGAACTCTGAAGACAAGGCCCACAAGGCCAAGTACCACGACTTCCTGAGGGAGCATGCCGGTCTGCCCCAGGAGAAGAAGGGGCTTGTCCCTGTTGCATGGATCATAGTCCTCATCTGGTTCTTTTTCGGGATCGGCCCGGGTGCGGTTATCGGAAACACAATCTTCGGTAACCCCAACGACGCATCCACCTGGATGTTCGGGATCCCATCCATCTGGGCGTGGCATATCATCTGGTGGGCCCTTGGTGTCGGAATGATGTGGTTCCTGGCCTTCAAGATGCAGATGTCAACAATGCCTGAGAAGGAGATTGTATCCCTCGTTGAAGACATCGGTGACGTCAAGGTTGCCAGGATGGACGTTGACAAGCCGTAAGGCCCTTTTTGTAAATCCGGAGAGAGGCTCCTTCCAGAAGGAGCCTCTCTCTTTCATACTTTGTATTTCCAGGCAAATCCAGCTGGCAAATCTGTTAAAATACCCTGACAGTGAAACGTTTCTTACTCTTGATAAAACCAGGGGAAAACTGATCTGAGAAAATTCCCGGACCGGAGATGAAATGGAAAAGGTATTACTATGGTATGGAGTGAGTTCACTCATCCTGGGTGTGCTCCTTTACTTCCCCATGAGGAGGTTCATTTACGCTATCAGCATAAACAGACTCCAGAGAAAGAACAACCGGGAGGCAACAGAGAGGGAAAAGGCGGAGATCAGGAAGAAGGCAAACCTGATAGCAGCTGTCATCTCAATCACCTTTGCCTTTTTCTATAACAGGGTCCTGCTCTCAAGATACTTCACAGGAGGATGATGATATGGGACTCATCAGAAGGGAAAACCTGAGCGGTTTTATCGCACTTATTCTGTTTACAGCCACCCTTGTCTTTGTCTTCTACTGGAGGACCGGCGTGGAGGATACCCCGGGCGACTACAATGTAAAAAAGGGCAACTACCGCCTTGAGGATGGCTTATACGCCGATGCCATAAAGGAATTCAGGCAGGCTCTTCAGAAAAACCCCGAACACCTCGACGCCCATCTCGGGATGGCCCTGGCCTATATGCAGATGGGAGAATACAAGAAGGCCCTCAGTTACTTTAACAGGGCTATTGAACTTGATCCTTCCTTTGCTGTGGCCTATGCCGACAGGGGAATCATGTATGACAGGATGGGGAAGTTCAGACTCGCCCTTCAGGACTACCGGAAGGCCATTGAACTGGAGCCAAAAATAGCTGAGGGGCCTGGCTGGATATGGAGGCTGCTCCATACTGCCGGCAAAAAGCCCTCTACCATTGCAGACAGGGCCAGGTATATCGAGGCGGAACTCAGGAAGCCGCCTGAGGAAAGGTTGTTAAGAAAACCCGATGTGGACAGTCAGCAGAAAATGTACAAATATTAAGCCACCTTCAGAATACAACCAATGACAATTGCCATGCCCATACCCAATATGATAAGATTTTTCTGTAGAATATTTATACCGGAATGCTTAGCCAACAATTGAAAAGGGGGTATTTATGATCGCAGGAATCAGGTCAGCAGTCATGGCAGGGGTGTTTTTGCTTGCGTCGGTTATTCTTTCAGGTTGTGTATCCACGGAACCGAAGGCAACAGTCACCTCAGGCCAGGGGAGTCCCTCCATACAGGAGGTTCAGGCAGAGGCATATAACGGCCCAAAGGCGCGGATTGCGGTCGCCCGTTTCAAGGACAAGACCGGCAAGGGATGGTGGACTGGCCAGATTGGTGACGGGATGGCAGACCAGCTCACCACCGCACTTTTCAACACCGGCAGGTATATTGTCCTTGAGAGGCAGACCCTCAGTGATGTGCTCCAGGAGCAGGACCTTGGTGCATCCGGGAGGATCCGGCAGGACACCGCGGCTCCTATAGGACAGATTGAAGGTGCAGAACTCCTGATAGTTGGTGCTGTCACCGAATTTGAAGGAAATGCCTCCGGTGCAAGGGGCGGAATAGGCGGTATTGGACGCGGGATCTTCGGCGGCATCGTAGGTGGGTTCAAGAAGGCCCATATGGCAATAGACCTCCGTGTCATTGATACAAGGACATCAAGGATCGTGGCCGCCACTTCCGTAGAAGGCGAGGCCACTGATGTTAACATGGGCGCACTCCTTGGCGGGTGGGGCAGCGCCGGTGCACTTGCCGGCGGACTGTCCGGGTGGAAGAACACCCCTATAGAAAAGGCCCTCCGGATATGCATCAAGAAGGCCGTAGAGTTTATCGTCTCCAAGACACCACAGCGTTACTATCATTACAGTGAACAGGCTGCCCCCCAGCCTGCGACTGTGTCTGCGCCGGCTCAGCCCGCTGCTTCAGCCCCTCCTGCTTCTGCATCATCCGAGATTGTCAGCGTGAAGGTAAACAGCCTCAATGTAAGAAGCGGGCCTGGCAAGAACTACTCTGTAATTTTCACTGCAAGGCGTGGGGAAAGATTGACCGTACTTGAACGGTCCGGTGACTGGATAAGGGTAAGGTCAGCCAACGGAAAGGAAGGCTGGACCGCAGGTTGGCTTACCGTACCTGCAAGGT
>CAZITN010000007.1:0-45222 GCA_964542175.1 uncultured Thermodesulfovibrio sp.
GCCCTGAAATGTCACGGTCCTTGCCATCTCTTTAACCTCCTTGTTCAGCCTTTATTTTAATTTCCCCATTTTAGATCAAATCTGTCAAGGTTCATCACCTTATCCCATGCCCTGATAAAGTCACTCACAAATTTCTCCCTGCCGTCAGATGAGGCATAAACCTCTGCCAAAGGTCTCAGTTCGTCGTGATGGCCGAATATGAGGTCAACCCTTGTGGCGGTCCATCTCAAGGCTCCGGTCTTTCTGTCGTAACCATTGAAGATATAAGTATGTTCATCCGCAGGCTGCCACTCTGTTGACATATCAAGAAGATTTATAAAGAAGTCAGTGGTAAGAAAACCAGGGTTTTCGGTAAACACGCCATGACTGGTGTAACCGTGATTAACACCAAGCACCCTTAGCCCGCCAATGAGTACTGTCATCTCTGGCACGGTAAGGGTGAGTAACTGGGCCCTGTCTACTAACAGATACTCGGCAAGGGCACCGCCAGGGTCCTTTATGTAGTTTCTGAAGCCATCGGCGAAGGGCTCCATTACTGCATAGAAAGCCACATCGGTCTGCTCCTGACGGGCATCCACCCTGCCAGGACTGAAGGGTACAGTCACATTAAAGCCTGCCCTCCTTGCGGCATCCTCCACAGCAGCACATCCGCCAAGGACAATGAGGTCTGCCATGGAGACCTTCTTACCGGTACTGGCCCTTTCATTAAACTCCCCCTGTATCTCCTCATAAACAGAGAGAATCCCTTTCAGGTCTTCGGGATGGTTTACCTCCCAGTCCTTCTGCGGGGAAAGGCGGATTCGTGCACCGTTTGCGCCTCCCCGCCTGTCTGAGTGCCGATATGTGGAGGCAGATCCCCAGGCAGTATAGACCAGAGAGGAGATACCAGGCCCTGAGGAAAGGATCTTCTCCTTGAGCCATTGGATATCATCCTCATCAACCAGTTCGTAATCACGCTCAGGAAGAGGATCCTGCCACTGGAATACCTCCTCTGGCACATCCGGTCCAAAGTAACAACTACGGGGGCCAAGGTCACGATGGGTAAGTTTAAACCATGCCCTTGCAAAGGCCTCTTCAAATTCCTGAGGATTTTCAAGAAACCTCTTTGCAATCCTGGAATATACAGAGTCAAACCTGAGTGCAAGGTCTGCAGTAAGCATCATGGGTGGATGCTTTTTCTCAGGGTCGTGGGCATCGGGAATTATTGCCGGAGCATCCTTGGCTACCCACTGGTGCTTCCCTGCAGGGCTCTTTGTCAGTTCCCATTCATACTCAAAGAGAAACTTCAGGTAATCTATACCAAACTTGGTAGGTGTGGAAGACCAGGTGAGTTCAAATCCAGAGGTAAATGTATCAGGCCCCTTACCCGAGCGGAAACCACACTTCCAGCCAAGACCCTGATGCTCTACAGGAGAGGAGTCAGGGTCAGGTCCCAGATAGGTATCCTCACAGGCGCCATGGCACTTGCCAAAGGCGTGTCCACCTGAAATCAGTGCAACGGTCTCCTCATCATTCATGCCCATCCTCTCAAAGGCAACCCTTATCTGCTTTGCTGATCCAAGCGGGTCAGGGTTTCCATCAGGCCCCTCGGGGTTTACATAGATAAGTCCCATCTCAGTGGCAGCAAAGGGTTTTTCAAGTTTTCCTTCCCTGAACCGCTCCTTGCCTGTGAGCATCTCCAGTTCCGGTCCCCAGTCAGCACTTTCATCAGGTTCCCAGATATCCTCCCTGCCACCGGCAAACCCTAAGGTTCTGCAGCCCATGGACTCCAAGGCGACATTGCCTGCCAGAATAATAAGGTCTGCCCAGGACAGTCTACGGCCGTATTTTTCCTTTACAGGCCAGAGCAGTCTTATGGCTTTGTCAAGATTTACATTGTCAGGCCAGTCCACCCGTGGCGGGAGACGGATCTCGCCTGTCCTTGCGCCACCACGGCCATCATAAATCCTGTAACTTCCTGCACTGTGCCATGCCATGCGGATAAACAGAGGGCCGTAATGGCCGAAATCTGCTGGCCACCAGTCCTGAGAATCAGTCATTACCTTCACAATATCCTTCTTCACCTCAGCGAGGTCAAGGTTCTTGAACTCCTTGACATAGTCATTATCTTCACTGTAAGGATCTGCATGTGAACAGTTCTGGCGAAGAACCTTCAGATTAAGCCTTTCAGGCCACCAGTCGGTTATCCATCTTTTCCCGGATTTTTTTGCTGTGATAGCCATCTCTGACCTCCTAAAAATATATCATTTCTAATTAGTATTTACTCTTAATTACAAGTATAACAGAAAAATATTAAAAAGTCAATCTCAAATATGAGGGATGACAGATACATACAACGCTCAACAGAATGTTCTCCTCAACTGTCAAAAGGTTCAACAGTATTTATAATACTTTAAGAATCAGTGATTTTTTAACACTCAATAAAGTAAAATAGTAGTAGGAAGAAATTAGGAATTTTTATTAAATAGAAAAATGAAACAGTATCTAAATCTAACAATGGAGCAATTTATTCAAAGGTGTAAGGAAAATGAGTTGAAGATCACACCTCAGAGGATTACTATCTTTCAGGAACTCTCAAAGACACAGGGACATCCCACTACGGAAAAAATCTATAAGGCGGTTAAAAAGAGATTTCCCGGGATCTCCTTTGATACTGTAAACAGGACTCTTTTGACCTTTGCAGAATTAGCTATAGTCAACATCGTTGAGGGAACTGGAGACCCAAAGAGGTTTGATACCAACCCTGAACCACACCACCACTTCAGGTGTATTCGTTGTGACTTGTTAGAGGATTTTACCTTTAAGGGTTACGATAACCTTAACATTCCAAGAGATTTATCCAGGAGGTTTAAAATAATCAACAAGCGCGTAGTCCTTGAAGGTCTCTGCGAGAAATGCAAAGGTAGAATATGAGATCACAAAGTGCAATCATTTCTGCCAGGTCTCTGTAGAAAATCTTCACTTTCCTGTAAAGTATCCCTCTGGCCTTTCCACAGAAGGATGCCCATGTGTGTCCGGGCCACGATGTTTTATTTTAACAAGCATATCATGGATATCGTTTTAAGGGAGGCCCCTCCGATGCTTCATGAATTTTTTCTAAGAAACTTTCTCAACTGCCTGACCTGGAAAAGACCTTTATACTTTCCGCTTTACTGAAAGTGGTGGCTATTTTAGACGCAGAAGAGATTGAGGCTTCGCCTGTCTTGAAACAGGCAAAGTTAATGCTGAGAAAGAATAATCTATCTGTTCCGGTCTTCCGATTGACTTGAACGTTCTTTATCTGATAAACTCATTGAAATTTCCAGTGGGTGCTTAGATTCAAACAATAATGAATGATAATCTTGATATCCTTGCTATAAGTGAAAAAGCTCTTTAATTCCGCCTTTTCAAGTATTAACCAAGCCCCTGTAACCCTTGCCTTTATTTTGGTCTTAAATAGTCTGAATAACTTATAAAAACTTATCTGGAGGCTATAATGCTAATTGTAAAATCAATGTTTTACTTTATCCTCGCTGGCCTTTGTGAGATAGGCGGCGGATATCTCGTCTGGCTCTGACTGAGGGGGCATAAAAGTCCCCTCTATGGTCTGTTCGGGGCGGTCGTGCTGGTATTGTATGGGGTGATTCCCACCTTTCAACCCGCCCACTTCGGTCGTGTATATGCAGCATATGGTGGAATCTTCGTGGTCATGTCCATCCTCTGGGGCTGGGGTATTGACCAGATAAGGCCGGACCGGTATGACCTGATTGGCGGGCTAATCTGCCTTTTTGGTGTATTTGTGATAATGTACTGGCCAAGGTGATATAATAACAGTATGATCGAACTTAAGAGGCTTTAAGAAGAATATTAATGGAGGATGTTGATCCTGAAATAGTTGTTTCTATTCTGAGAAAGGGCCTTAAAGATATTGATCTCTTCAAAAAGGCTATGCTTGAGTTTATAAAGACAGCCTGTTAAAAACAAAAAAACCAGACAAAGGAGGATGATTATGGCTGAGAAGAAGTTTGTTTTCCTGTTGACCCACTCCTATGATGACCCCGACAGGATCGCAGGGGCACTCCAGCTTGCCACTAACATGAAGGCGATGGATATCGAACTGGATATCTTCCTGATGGACAAAGGTGTCCTGCTTGCTAAGAAGGGATTTGCCGGGACACTCACCTGGCAGAAAAAGGATGAGTTTTCACCAGTAGGTGATCTTCTGAATACCCTTGTTTCCGACTTCGGGGTGAAGGTCTATATCTGTGCTTCCTGTGTCAAGCATTTTGACCTGGAGAATGCAGAGCTGATCGAAAACGCAGAGGTCAAGCCCGGGACTTTTCTTGCAGAGATGCTCCTTGAGAGGGACTGTCTCAACTTCTGAAATGCTCATGCCCGATCCGGAGAGGGCTCACAACTCTCCGGAAGATTCAGGAGGAGGCGCGACGGTGCCTCCTCCTGTTTTTTTGATCCAGATTCTTACTCCCTCCGAGGAATCACTTCATAATTCCCCCTTTTCTTGAAAGAGCGGTGCATTATCACACCATAGAATGTGTGATCTCCGTGCTTCTTATTTCTCAGGGTCTCTTCACAAAATCTTCATAAAATCTTCACAGCGTCTTCAAAAAAATCTCCTATCATGTACCTATGAAGAAACTCGGAAAGGAAAGGATATTGAAAATGGGACCCCATGGCATGTTCAAAAAGACGGTAACATGGTCTTCTACATTTATCTTTCTCCTTTTGGGGCTTCCCCTTGGGGTGTTCATGGGAGGCTACGGTGCACTGGTATTCCTGTCGTTCTTCCACTACAGGCCGGATGAGCCATGGCTTCTTGAAAGACTTATAATCATGGGAGGCATAATCCTCGGACTCCTATATGCCTTTGTGCTTGCAAGCGGAGGGAGGTTTGTCGGGAAGGCATTGGCGGACTACCTGATAAGTCTGAAAAACAGAGGGTCCGGAAACCTGGAAATCAGAAGCCATAAACGCATCTCTTCAGAAAGGCAAAAGTTAATACAGCATCAGATCGGTTTTCTGTTTCCTTACAAAAAACATATATCTGCAATTGTCCTTGTTGGAAGTACTGTTTACAATCTTCAGAGTGAAGGTTCAGATATAGACATAGTGGTAATAGCAAGGAACGAAGGTTATGACCTGATCCAGGAGGTTATATTTCAACACCAGACAGAGCAATCGGGTCATGACAGCAGAATAGAATATACAATACTGAGTAAGGAAAACGCAGAAAGGGAGTTCCGGAATGGTTCCCCCTTTGCATCATCAATTCGCTTTGGTCTTCCCCTTTATTCAGACGGTGTCCTGGAGAAAATGAAGGCCGATTTTCATTCCCTTATTCCCACACGTTCCTATATATTACGCTCACTCTTTGACGGGATAATCACCCAGTATTACAGTTCACTCAGGACGCTTAATGAGAAATTCAGGACTCACCATGCAAAGTGCACGATTCATGGAAGATGTGAAGGACATGGCCCCTCTGCCAGGCTTACGAAAGTTATTCTCCAGATGCTCTACATAACCCTTCCCCTCAGGGGATATCTGCCTCTTACCAAGACGGATGTAGCCTGTTTTGCCGGGAAGGTGTACGGTAAAGAGGTTGAAGATGTGGTAACGATGGTAATCGCAAAGTTGAGAGGGGATATATCCACTGTAACACTGGAGGAATATGGTGCACTGAAGGCACTCTCAACAAGACTGATAGTGGAGTTACTCAGACATGTAGGGTTCACAAGGGAGATACGACAGCTTATCAGGGATGTGCGCTACATGATAAGGGGGGAGTATTCAAAGATCAAAAGCAATCTTTACAGGAATTGTGTCACCTCATGAGGCACCCCCATGCCTCGTTACCTCCCTTAAAGGCAGCCAGTGTTCTGGCTGCCTTTCTTTTCAGTCATCTTCACAACTTTTTCATACCATATCCATATTTAATTCATAATTTTCATCTATCATTTTGTTAGAGGATGAAACAGAATGGAAAGCCGGAACGCAAATCAAAGGGTAATGGGACGGAAAATGGATAAAACTGTCAAGACAACACGAGTCTTCCTCATTTTCTTATCCTTCCTATTCATCCTGGTTTTTCATTTCTCCCATGGTTCTGCCAGGGCCTTCAACTCTGTTGTTGTTGGTAAATACAGGGTGCAGGTCTTAACGGAACCGGATCCCCCCGTAACCAAAGATGAAACAAAAATCATACTCAAGGTGATTGATACAGAGAGGGGGGAGCCTGTCAGAAATGCCTTGGTTAGAGTGGACCCAGGTGAACTTTATGACCCGTTAAAGGTTCTGGACGGTGTTTCCATTGATCCTTCACGGTCGAAAAAGGCCTCGGAGATTGATGAATTCGGTAATTACATGATCAGATGGCGGTTCGATGAACCGGGTGACTACCAGGTGAAGGTCCTTCTGGATGGGGATGGCCAGGAATCGTATCTGGCCGGATTCCCTGTCACGGTAAGTGCTCCGGAGGGAATGAACTGGGGTCTTTCAGCCACAATCTTTATCGTCCTTTTTGCTGCTTTCATAACACTATATTACACGAAGTTGAGAAGGCCCTATACTCTTCCTGGACTATCTGGTTTCAACCTTCTTGACATCCACTGGGTCAGGAGACTGTTTGAATGGAAATATATCCAGACGGTGTTTCAGGTTCCTCTTGCAATTGTCTTTCTTGTACTGATAATACTCGGCTTTGCGGATGTTCAGGACGGCGGAAGAAACCTCTCAACCAAGCTTATATGGACGATCTGGTGGGCTGGCATAATCTTCACCTTTGTGATTGTAGGAAGGCTCTGGTGTTTCATGTGTCCTATGGGTGCGATTTCCGAATGGGTTTCAAGGATTTTCAAGCCCAAAAGGCTTTTTCCGGCCAGGATGAGAAACGTCTGGATTGCAAACATCCTTTTTGTTCTCCTTACATGGCTTGACGTTCAGCTCGGTGTTGTAAGAAGCCCTATCGTTACCGCATCGGTTCTCCTCGGCCTCACACTTGTCGCCGTAACAGTAGCCCTTTTTTATCAGAGGCGAACATTCTGCAGATATCTCTGTCCTATCGGGGGGCTGATCGGTATTTATTCCATGTTTTCGGCTGTCGAGTTGAGATCAAAGGACTGTGATGTTTGCAGCAGTCACAAGAGAAAGGACTGTTACCTCGGAAACGACAATGGGCATGGCTGCCCCATGTTTGAGATTGTGCCTGCTATGGACAGCAACAATGGATGCAACTTTTGCGGTGAATGCATCAAGGCCTGTCCAAAGAACAATATAACTCTCCGTTTCAGGATGTTCTTCAAGGATGCCTGGACAACCAGGAAGAGGCGGCTTGATGAGGCGGCACTGGCTATCGTGCTTGTAGGCGTAAGCATTTTTGTTACTGGAGATATGCTTGAACCCTGGGGGAGATGGATGGAATCGGTGATGAGTCTGATCCCTGCAGACCTTCTCGGGATAAAATACAGATATACACTGGAGGTGATAACAAAGTCATTACTCTACTTCCTGATATCCCTTCTGTTGATTCCAGGGCTGATGATTGCAGCCTCCTATTTCTCGAACAGATTGGCCGGGGATGGCCACCGGAGCATAAAGGAGACCTTTATAACCTTCGGGTATATGTTCATTCCCGTTGGCCTCTCAATGCACCTTGCCCATAATACCGCCCATCTTCTGAATGAATCAGGAGGCGTAGTCCCTGCTTTCCAGAGAACGGTGAAGGCATTTACCCCCTTCAATTTAGGTGAGCCGGACTGGCTGGGAGCGTCAGCCCCCCTTGTCAATGATTCAGTAGTCTATATGATCCAGATGACACTCTTTGTCATTTTCTTCATTTTTTCGCTCGTTACAGGATATAAACTGGCGGTCAAAGATTACAAAGACAGCCATACCGCCTTCAGGGCATTGATCCCGATGGTTATGCTTTCAGTCATACTGATGATTGTGAACATCTATCTGCTCAATCTCCCGATGGCACCAAGGCATATACATTGATTGGTACTGATAATCCGGACATAATGCTGTTGATTCACAGCACGGAGTAAATCCCACTATACGGAGGTATGAAATGGGTAAAAAGAAGACAGGAAAAAGGGCAAAGAAAAGGGAACCTGCAAAGAAGGAACAGAAAAAGACGGCGCTCGGTATCGTCCTGGTCGCAGTAATAGTAATAGGAGGGTACTTCTTCTATACCAAGTACTTTTCAAGCGGAACGATACGGTCTCCCCGGACGGTACAGGCAGAGTCTGTTGATGCGAGCAGGCTAAGGGGCGGAGAAACAAGGCCGACCCTCTCGCCTGCCCTATTTGTCGGTAAGACCGCTGCTGCCTACAAGATCGCCCGGGAAAACCGGGAGCTCCTTGACAGTATGTATTGTTACTGCTACTGCAAAGTGAATCTGGGGCATAAGAGCCTTCTTACATGCTATGTGGATAATCATGCAGCAAACTGCGGTATCTGTCAGGACCAGGCCTTTTATGCCTATTCCCTATTCAAGAAGGGAAACACCATTCCTGATGTCAGGGCTGCCGTTGACAGGGCATTCTGGAAGCCTCTCCGCTAACACCCCTCTCTTTTCCATATCTCAGGCAGCTGGGGTTTGATCCAGCTGCCTCTTTTTTGGGTTGGATTGTTCGGGTAGGTCCTCACACTTGGGTTCAGATACGCACCCTTGGATCTTAAAGTGCCTTTATAACATCAAAGGTCCTACCGCGAGAGTCGTATATGATCCCCTCAGGTATGCTCAGGACTGCTACTGCATCCTCAAGGGCCAGGCATATCCTGTTTCCCAGGACAACTGGTTCTTTCTGATGATAATGACCATAGACGATCGTCTTTCCGTAATCGTTCCGGTCCCTGAGAAAGTCCTCGTCTCCCCAGAGGATCAATGCATCAGAATAGACTCCCTGCTCCGAAAGGTTCAGACCGCTCTCAAGTCCGGCATGACAGAAGAAATAATCATCAGTCTCATAGGTAATTATGGTTTCCTGAAAGAACGCAAGGTGATCTTCAGGAAAGAGCTGCCTTATGAATATCTGCGTTTCCCTGCCGTTCAAGGCTATATCCTCTTCATTCTTTTTCAGATAATAGCCCTCTTCCCGATAGAATATACGCCCAGGGTCATAGCCGTAGGATTTCATGCAGTTTCTGCCCTGTCCATATTCAAGCCAGTTGTACCAGTGCTGGGCTTCACCCTCAAGGAGTTTGAGGATAATGTCTTCGTGATTACCTCTGAGAAATACATGACTGCCTTCTTTTTTTAGGCCAATAAGATACTCAAGCACCTCTCTGGATTCGTTGCCACGGTTGATATAGTCTCCAACGAATATCAACGTATCTCCGGGCTTGAATCCTGCATTATTAAGGGCCTTCAGAAGGTGGGTCAGGTTGCCGTGAATATCTCCAAGTGCAAGTATTCTTTTTTTCATCATTCTGAAAAATAATTTATCACAAACCGCTGCGGAATCTTCAAATAGTATAACACAATCCGGCAGGGTGCACTATCGTTTTGATAGGCCGGGTCTGACTATGGTATGATAACAATTTATAGTACGAAGGCCCCGGGAATGATATATTATTACTCCGGCCATCAAATACCTCAAAATCAGAGATTAAGAAAATATTCCCCCTCCCCTGGTGGGAGGGGGTTAGGGGGAGGGGGATAACTTATTGAATTTACGTATTATTCACCCTCACCCCTGCCCTCTCCCTTCAAGGGAGAGGGAGTTCACCTGATGAGCATGTTTTTGTTTTCAGTTGCCGGGTTAATAATGACCGAAATTGTTTTCATATTCTTCTCTTCCCTTATCATTGCCCTTTCCGGGGCGATGATGCCAGGGCCGCTGCTTACTGTAACGATCAGCGAGAGCACATTAAGAGGTGCCAGAGCAGGCCCGTTGCTTATTATAGGGCACGGAGTTCTTGAGACATTGCTTGTGCTGTTACTCCTTACGGGGCTTGCACCCCTTTTCCAGATGAAATGGTTTTTTGTTATTGTTGCGATCACGGGTTCTGTTATTCTTGGCTGGATGTCTTACGGGATGTTTCGTTCACTGCCGGCACTTACGATAGATTTAAAGCCTTCCGGAAGAGGTGGCAAGAAGATACTCGTATCCGGGATATTAATGAGTCTTGCCAATCCATACTGGTTTATCTGGTGGGCAACCATCGGGCTTGCCTACCTGATACAGTCGAGCAAAAGCGGTCTCGCCGGTGTCACGGCCTTTATGGCAGGTCATATCGCAGGCGACCTTGCCTGGTACTCTGCCGTCTCAGTAACGGTAAGTCATGGCAAGAAAATCCTGAGCGAAAGGATATACAGGGGTGTTATCGGTCTCTGTGCAGGCCTGCTTGTTGTTTTTGCTGTTTATTTCCTTTATGCCGGGATAAAGACAATTATTGAGATATGAGAGTAAAGGAGGTCTGGATGGACGTGATTTCAAGATTCATTGAGAAGGATGACTTTGCAAGGCATAACGGGATTGAGATACTTGAAGCAAGGGATGGGTATGCAAAGGGGAGGATGGAGGTCAGGGAATACCACCGAAATAGTGCCGGGACCCTTCACGGCGGGGCCATATTCGCACTGGCTGATGCGGTTTTTTCTGCAGCCTCTAACTCCCACGGCACGCTGGCAATGGCTATAAACGTCTCAATCTCTTATTTCAAGGCGGTTAAATCGGGTGTGCTCTATGCTGAGGCAGAAGAGGTTTCCATAAACCCAAAACTTGGGACATACCTTATCAGGATTACTGATCAAGAAGGAGATATTGTTGCTCTTTTCCAGGGTACAGTTTACAGAAAGAAGACACACCTTGAAGAAATCATTTAGTATATGGCATTGTTTTTTCCTGGGTATTATCTGAATCTGGTTGTTTATTATACTCCAGCCTTTTCAGGCATTAGTGATAATGCAGATGGACAATTTGTTAGTGTGTAACCCTCGATAAACAATCTGACAAAAATATCACCCTTTCCACTCGTCTGCCATAATGAAGTTCCCAGATTACATGAATGTAATTTCCATGAAATCTTTCTGTAATTTTGACATTGTATACTCCTGTACAAATGCTCTCTTGTATCTAAAACATGAAAGGATTATATATGAAGGTGATAACATACGGCTATATTTTTGACAGGATAAATGGCTATACGTGTCTGGTCAAAAGATCTCGATTTGTTGTCCATATTCTCGGCAAGATAAGGAGGTTCTACATTGTTCACTTCAGAAAGGACTATCTCCATGCACAACTGCGAATGAGAAAAGGGCGGTGCAACCGATGTGGACTGTGTTGTTCTCTGGCCTTCACATGTCCCATGCTGACACTAGAAGGCCGTTGCTGTATCTATAACCTCGGGAGGTGGAAGGCCTGTGAGGCTTTCCCGATAGACCGGAGGGACATTGAAGATGTATTCATATCCGGGGGGGAGTGCGGTTTCAGGTTCGACGGTGATAGGAGTGCTGGTGATTGAAACAATAAACAGGACGGTTTTTCTCTGGATAAACGGACCGGCGGGCAATAATCCGGCCCTGGACTATATTGCCGTATTTTTTGCCGAGGCAGGCCCTTACATATTGATGGCGCTTTTGATACTCTTGTGGTTTCTGACCGGCAAGGACAGACGAAACGATCTCCTGCTTACCACAGAGGCGGCGGTGGTTGGGGTGTTGTTGAACTTCGCCATTGCACTTTTTTATTTCCATCCCCGTCCTTTCATGATCGGGATTGGACACCTGCTCCTGTACCACGCACCTGAAACATCCTTCCCGAGTGACCATGCAACCGTGCTTCTGTCAGCCGCTTTATATCTCCTCATCTTCAGCCGATGGATATCAATCGGGGCGATTTTGCTGCTGATTTCATTCTTGACCGCATGGGGACGTGTCTACTGCGGTGTACATTTTCCCTTTGATATGGTGGGCTCTCTTGGGGTCTCTTTTACAGCATCCTTTATTATTTACAGTATAATGCCATTGTTGAATCTGCTTAACGGAAAGGTTATGAAAATATATGATATAATTATTGAACGGTTTATTCCCTGAATATCATGTCATTACGAGAAGAAATCGAAAAACAGGGCAATTGGCTATTCAGGTACAGGGGTTACATCCCTCTGTTATTATTGCCTCTGGTAATTGTGGCCTTAAAGGATTCAGAATTTCTTGAGAAACACTTTGGAGATTCTATAGATGATACATGGGAAATATTCTGTTTAGGGATTTCTTTTTTTGGACTTTTTATACGGTGTATCACCATCGGGTATGTACCAAAGGGGACGTCGGGCCGAAATACCGATCAGCAGAGGGCTGACAGGCTAAATACAACAGGGATGTACTCAATAGTAAGGCATCCGTTATATCTAGGCAATTTCCTGATAATGCTTGGCATAATGATGTTTACCCAGGTAGGGTGGATTGTATTAATCTCTGTTCTGGCCTTCTGGCTGTACTATGAAAGAATTATCTTTGCAGAGGAGGAATTTCTGAGAAAGAAATATGGTGGCATATTCGTTGAATGGGCTGAAAGGACACCTGCCTTTTTCCCCGCACTGAGAAGGTGGCAGAGGCCGGAGTTGCCCTTCTCATTCAGGACCGTGTTGAGGAGGGAATACACTGGGCTTTTTGTAATCACATTGTCCTTTACAGCCCTCGAAGTCGTTGGAGACATTATTGCCGATGGCAGGGTTGAGATGGATACGGAATGGATAGCGTTCTTTACTGCAGGCCTTATATTTTATTTAAGCCTCAGAACATTGAAAAAGAAAACCGGATTTCTCGATGTTGAAGGACGGTGAGGGGCATTGTAAATTGCTGGTCGGTATTATATCTTAAAAATTCTTCCGAGATGAAAGGCATCTACAGTAAAATATATTTAGTTCCCCTTGTGCTTCTCCTTGTAGCAGTCATCGCAGTCAAGTTACACTCCCTGAGAAAATATCCCGCCATATCCGACTGGAATTACAATCAGATAAAAAATATAGAGAGAGTTCAAACGCCCTTTTCCTTTGCCGTCTTCGGTGACAACAAAAATTCCATTACCACCTTCAACAACCTGATAAAGAGACTCAATACCGAGGACATACTCTTTGCCTTGGACATCGGTGACCTTGTTGAAGATGGCGAGAGGGAGAAGTTCAGGTTCTTCATCAATCAGATAAGAAAGCTGAACACACCCCTTCTGACTGCAATAGGAAACCATGAACTGAGAGAAGGGGGCAGGGCAAACTATTATGATATATTCGGCAGGTTCTACTACTCTTTCACCGTGGGAGATGCCTTCTTTATCGTACTTGATGATGCTGGTGAACACAGGATAGACCCATGGCAGATGCAGTGGCTCAGGGATGAACTCGAAAAGTCACTAAGATATAAATACAGGTTTGTCTTTATGCATGTGCCCCTTTATGATCCACGGAAGAGTGGTTTCAGGATTGCCCATAACCTGAAGGATACCCGATTTGTAAGAAAGTTAAATGATCTTTTTGACAGATACAATATTACAATGCTCTTTGCCTCCCATATACACGCATATTACCGGGGCCTCTGGGGAAAGACGCCCTATATCATTACCGGTGGGGCAGGCGCTGAACTGGTCGGTACGAATCCTGAGCATGACTTTTATCACTATATTAAGGTGAATATAAATGATAAGGGTGTAAATTATGAGGTCAGAAAGATTAAGTCACCTGACTTTGTTTTAATCGACCGTCTGATACATGATGCCTGGCTGTATATCTATTCATTCCTGGCCCTGCATTACCTGAACATTATACTGGTTATCATTCTGGTATATCTTCTTCTGAGCATAAGGGAATTCCGAAAAGGCAGGGTAAGGGGGTAAATGCGCATACTCATCGTAGAGGATGATGAAAAGATAGCCTCCTTCGTGGCAAAGGGGCTAAGGGCGGCAGGCTTTGCGGTTGACCATGTAAGAGATGCCGAGGAAGGACTTTCCCTTGCCTCAATCGTGCCTTACGATGCAGCCATAGTTGACATCATGCTTCCTGGTATGGACGGCCTCAGCATGATTAGCAGGCTGAGGGCTGATGGAGTGAAAACACCTGTCATTATCCTGAGTGCAAAACAGACTGTTGAGGACAGGGTCAGGGGACTTCAGATGGGAGGGGATGACTACCTGACAAAGCCCTTTTCCATTACAGAACTTCTGGCAAGGCTTCAGGCACTTCTGAGAAGGGCGACCATGAGTAAGGAGCCAGCGGTCCTTGAGTTTGGAGGGATCAGAATGAATCTCTTAAGTCGGGAGGTTTTCCGTGATGGCAGACCGGTAGAACTGAAGCCAAAGGAATTCTCCCTCCTTGAATACCTGATGAGAAATGCAGGCAGGGTTGTAACAAGGGCAATGATCATGGAGCATCTTTGGGGCTATGACTTTGACCCACAGACAAATGTGGTGGATGTCCTTATCTGTCGCCTCAGGGACAGAATTGACAGAGGATGTGGAAGAAAACTCATACATACACTCAGGGGAGCAGGTTATGTCCTTAAAGAATCTGGGCAAGATTCATAGAGCCATCGGGTTTCGTATTACACTCTGGTATATTGTTATTTTTAGCCTTAGTTTCCTTGCCCTTTTTTCAATCCTTTATTTGTATATAGCATCATCAATTATCAGAGAAGACCATAATCTTACTAGTTCTAAAATGAGGGAATTTACATCTATATATAAAAATGGCGGGATAGAGGGGATACTTAAGGAGATAGAGATTGAAAAGGGGGCTGGAGGAAGGGGGAGATATTATGTAAAAGTCAGTGACAGAGAAGGAAGAACCGTCTTGATAAACCAACCTCAAGACATGAAAGGACTCATGGTCAGGGATGTCAGAAAGACAGGTTCTGATAGCCTGTCATCCCTGCTGCAGAAGATAGATATTAGAACATATATAGAAACGGTTACAACGGTTCTGCAAGATGGCTATCTCCTCACTGTTGGTAGAAGCAACAGTGAGAGGACCCGCCTTCTTGAGCGGTTCAGGGAGACATTCGGGGGGGTTATAGTGGTAGTGATAATCCTTGGATTTGGTGGTGGTGGCATGGTGGCCTTTCGAGCACTATCTCCTATAAGAAACATAATCAGCACTGTTAAAAGGATAGAAGTGGGCAGTTTTGATGCACGTGTTAGGCTGCCTGAGACAGGTGATGAACTTGAGGAACTCGTCCTCCTGTTCAATAGTATGCTCCAGCGGATTGAAACGCTGATTGAGGGAATGCGTTCTTCACTTGACAATGTTGCCCATGACCTTCGCACACCTATAACAAGACTGAGAAATACCGCAGAGGAAGCAATCTCCAGCGATGATTTAAATCTATGTCATGAAGCACTATCAGACTGTCTTGAGGAATCTGAAGAGATACAGATGATGCTCAATACCCTTATGGACATATCAGAGGCAGAGACTGGTGTGATGAGGCTGGACTTCAGCCAGATTGACCTCTCCTTACTGGTAGAGGATGTGGTTGAACTCTATGGCTATGTGGCGGAAGAAAAGGCAGTTAGCATTGAGGTTGACCTTGATGAAGGACTGGATATCAAAGCAGATGAAGGACGGCTCAAACAGGTGATAGCCAATATCCTTGACAATGCCATTAAATATACTCCTTCTGATGGCATGGTAGAGGTGAAGACAGGGCAGAAGAATGGATTTGCCTTTGTCAGGGTAAAAGACACAGGCGTTGGTATAACGGAAGAGGAACTTCCAAGAATATGGGAGCGGCTTTATCGTGGCAAGAATGCACTTGCCACGAAGGGGCTTGGTCTGGGGTTAAGCCTTGTAAGGGCAGTGGTACAGGCACATGGAGGATATATTGAAGTGGAGAGCCGGGAGAATAAGGGAACCTCTTTTACTATATACATTAGTTGCGCTATGGGGAGACTTTAGATGATTGATTACATTACAAACCATATACTGCCTTCCATAGAACGCTTTCACGTCCTGGGGTACTGGATCGGTTTTTTTGCGGCATTCCTTGAGACGATTATCGGTGTGGGGTTGTTCCTGCCGGGATCGAGCCTTATCCTGATACTGGGGGCCCTTTCGGCAAGGGGATATCTTGATACGGGTGACCTTTTATGGTTCTCTATTGTCGGCGCTATACTCGGTGATAATGCCAACTATTATCTTGGAAGAAAATATGGTGCACGCTGGTTAGAACGGGGTTTCTGGTTTCTCAGGGCGGAACATGTTGAAAAGGCGGGCAGTTTTATGAACGCCCACGGTGCGAAAGGGGTGTTTTTAGGCCGTTTCATCCCAAGCGTCAAGGAGGTGGTTCCCTTTCTTGCAGGAAGTCTGAAGATGAACAAGCCGAAATTTATGGCCTTCAATATCTTGGGCGCAATCGGATGGGGTCTGGAATGGGTCTTTGCAGGATATATCTTTGCAAGGGCGCTGAATCTTGCGGAATTATGGCTGTCAAGGGCAGGCCTTTTTTTTACTTTCCTTATCCTGATTGTAGCGTTCTTCTACATCTGTAAGTGGGTGGTTCTTAAAAAGGGAAGAAAGATAGCAAAGGTTCTCCTTTCCTTATGGGTCTCTCTCAAAGAGGCGGTGGCAGGCAATGAGTATGTCAGCCTCTGGGTGCAGAGGCATCCACGGCTCGTATCCTTTCTGCAAAGAAGGTTTGATAGCAGCAGATTCACCGGGCTGAACCTGACAATAATGATGCTCACCTTCCTCTATGTGCTGGCCCTCTTTGCCGGTATTGTGGAAGACCTGATAACCTCTGATCCGATCGTTTCTGCAGACATAAGGATAGCAAATCTCGTTGCCGCCTTCAGGACTCCTGAAGTAACGAGGGTGTTTACATGGATCACCCTCCTTGGCAAGAGTGAGGTAATACTGGTCTTCATTTTCATATCAGTTGTTATTTTGTGGCTATGGGGAAAGAGATATTATATTATCTCGCTTCTGGTCTCAGTTTCAGGAAGTGTGGCATTCACTTCAATAAGTAAAGTGGTTTTCCACCGGCCCCGTCCCGTGACGGCCGTCTATGTAGAACAATCCTTTTCCTTTCCAAGCGGACATGCGACAATTGCAGTAGCCTTTTACGGCCTTATCAGTTACCTCCTCATACGGTCTGTCGCAGACTGGAAGAGGAAGGTGAATATCTTTTTTGCCACTGTTGTCCTGATTGCCTCTATCGGCTTAAGCAGGATATACCTTGGTGTTCATTATGTAAGCGATGTCTGGGCGGGGTATCTTGTTGGTGCAATCTGGTTGATAGCCGGTCTTACATTCTCCGAATGGATTGATAGCAGTGGCATATGGCGGACTTCCTCATTGCCTGTCCGAAGAGCCAGACCGGTGTCATTAATACTTGCTTTATTTGCCCTGGGCTTCTATGTGGTGTTTTCCCTGCATTACCATCCTGAACAGAAGTTGTTACAGACGGGTAGAAATGTTATGGTGTCTGAAATTACCGATATCTTTTCAAATGAACAGTTAAGGTATACCGAAACGATTTTTGGTGAAAGACAGGAGCCGGTCAACCTCATCTTTCTCTCCGGTAACGACAGGAATTTGAAAAAGGTGCTTGAGCAGAGGGGCTGGACCTTGACAGACCGTCCAGGCCCTTCCTCTTTTTACAGGTTATTGAGGTCGCTTGCGATGAGGCTACCCTATCCGTCTGCACCTGTCTCGCCATCCTTCTGGAACGGCAGGATGCAGGACTGGAGTTTTTCAAAGTCGTCCGGGAGAAACTGGCTTGTCAATGCAATCCACCTGAGAATATGGCGGACTGGTGCCCTTATGCAGAGGGGCAAGAATATATATATCGGCCTCATTAACAGGACTGAAAGGTTGAAACTGGGGATTATCCCTGAGATTTCACCAGATCTTGACAGTGAACGGGAGGCGATATGTAATGACTTCAGGAAGGTTCCTGAGGCAGAAAACATAAAGAAGGTGAAATTGGTAAAACCCCTGGTCGGAAAGAACTTTATCGGGAGCCGGTTCTTCACTGACGGAGATGCCTGTATAATCACGCTACGGTAACTGTATGTTGACCACAATCTTACCTGAATTGGTGTAGGGCAGGGTGCATACCTGCACAGAGCATAGAAGGAAGGGAATTATTGTGATTTCCTCGATATATCCATGATTCCTTCCACCGTCATAGCCCTTGGGCTGGTAAGTCTGCTCACGGACTTCTCCAGTGAGATGATCTATCCCCTTCTGCCTGTTTTCCTGACCACAGTGTTGGGAGCAGGTGCCTTCTCCATCGGCCTGATAGAGGCGGTTGCCGAGATGACGGCTTCCCTCCTGAAAATCGTTTCAGGATACCTTGCTGACAGGACTGGCAGAAAAAAACCCATCGTCCTTGGAGGCTATTCAGTTTCCTCCATCATGCGCCCCTTTATGGGGATTGCGACCGCCTGGCCGCAGGTGTTTCTATTCAGGTTTATGGACAGGGTGGGGAAGGGGCTCAGAACATCTCCCCGGGATGCCCTGATTGCAGATGTGGCAGGAAGAGCCATCCGGGGAAGGGCCTTCGGGCTTCACAGGGCTATGGATCACGCAGGGGCGGTGATGGGTCCCCTTCTGGCCGTCCTGCTTATCAGGGGCTACGGGATGGATATGCGGTCTGTATTTCTTCTCTCTGCCGTTCCGGGCCTTATAGTGATACTTATACTCGTCTTCTTTGTAAGGGAAAGAAAGGGGGAGGCTGACCCACAGAGACAGGAAGAAACTTTGCCTTGCAGTACCCCGGTTTTCGGAAAGAATTTTGTGGTATTTCTTGTGGGGCTTTCTGTCTTTACCCTTGGAAACTCCTCGGATGCCTTTCTGCTTTTAAGGCTTCAGCATGAGGGCGTGAGTCCCGCCGATACCGCCCTGCTCTGGTCGGGTCTCCATCTGGTCAAGATGTTTTCTACATACACTGGGGGAAGACTCTCAGACAGGCTGGGGAAAAAGGTAATGCTTATATCAGGCTGGTTATATTATAGTATTATATATCTTTTGTTTGCATTTATGGCCGGTAAGGTTGAAGTTGTAATAATCTTTCTTTCCTATGGGATCTACTACGGTCTTACGGAGCCTGCTGAAAGGGTATGGGTGTCGAGACTGGTAAAGAAAGAGGCGCGAGGCCGCGCCTACGGGGTTTACCACGGGGCTGTCGGGATGATGAGTCTCCCTTCAAGCATTGTTTTTGGGCTTATCTGGGAGAGGTGGGGGCATGAGTATGCATTTCTGACCGGTGGACTACTGGCGCTGCTGTCTTCTGTGATCATACTGTTTGTAAAGGAGGGGAGTGATCGTTAGCGAGATTAGCTTAAGACCTATAGGATATCTGAAGACCTCTGTAACAGAAGTCCCCCGGCACTGGCGCGTTTCAGATGCCGAGGGTGAGATCGTGATTGAAGATGGATACAGGGCAGGACTCAGGGGCATAAGACCCGGAGACAGGATAGTGGTGATCTTTCACTTTCACAGGAGCCCTGCATTTTCTGATGAATACCTGATCCAGCATCCTCCCCACAGGGACGAAGACAGGGGAGTTTTCAGTACCTGCTCACCCATAAGGCCGAATCCCCTGGGGTTTTCTCTGGTTGAGGTGATTGAGGTGCAGGGGAACCGGATGAGGGTGAAGGGGATTGATATGCTTGACGGGACTCCCGTACTTGACATCAAGCCCTGGCATGAAGACTGAACAGATACTTGCCGTTGACCTTGGCGTAAAGACAGGACTCGCCCTCTTCGATAAAGGGGGGAGGTTACTCTGGTGCAGATCCCATAATCTGGGGAACATGACTAGGCTCAGGAGGGCGGTTCATAATATTCTGAAAGACCTGCCCAGTCTTATATGCCTCGTTCTGGAAGGAGGAGGTACAGTTGGAGAGGTCTGGAAAAGGGAGGCAAAACGGCAAGGGATCAAGGTCATTGAGGTTTCAGCCGAAGAGTGGAGAGGTGAGTTCTTTTCCTTTGATATGCAGAAGGACGGAAGAACTGCAAAAAAGAGCGCTCTCAAGCTTGCAGGGGAGATCATAAAGGATTCTCCCTCTGCTTACAGAAAAAAGCTCAATCACGATACAGCAGAGGCGGTGCTTATAGGACTATGGGCGGTCAGAAGGCTTGCTGAAAGTTAAGCCGGGAACCCGTTTCAGTCTAAGGCCGAGGTTTAGGTTTGGTAATGACACAATCACTTAATGACTATGTTCCCCGGACCCGCAGGCCCTGCCCTTGAAATGGAAGAAGAACCTGAGGGTCTTTCTCACACGGTCTGAAAAGAGTTTGCTGGAGAGGAGGTTACCGGCCACACGCTTGTTTATCTCAGACAGGGTTGGGTAAGGGTGAACAGACGATGCCAGAGCGGAGAGTTTTATACCACCGTTCATTGCAGCCACCCACTCCGAGAGGAGTTCTCCTGCATGAAGCCCCAGTATCTGCACACCCAGAGGGTGTCCCTTCCTGTCAACTAGTAACTTTATCAAGCCCGTGGTCTCACCCTCTGCAAGGGCACGATCGTTTGAGGAGAATTTCTCTTTCCAGACAGTGTAATCAATCCCTTCCCTTTCCGCATCTCTTTCTGTCAATCCGATACATGCAAGTTCAGGGTCAGTGTAGGTGCAGCGTGGAATGAACCTGTAGTTCACCTTTTTCGGGAGATGGAAAACGGCGTTAGCAATTACCACACCGCCTTCGTACCCTGCAGCATGGGTGAAGAGATACCTTCCCGTCACATCACCGGCACCGTAGATGTGTTTCTGCGTGCTCCTGAGCCTTTCGTCAAGGATCAGGCCCTTTGAGGAGTATTCTATACCGGTATTTTCAAGGCCCAGGTCATCAAGGTTGGCCTCTCTTCCCAGGGCAATGAGAAGGACCTCTCCGGTGATCTTCTTCTCCCTGCCTTCATGTTCAAAAACCACCTCTTTAACGCCTGATTTCTCCGAAACCCTCTTGAGTTTAGTCCTGGTGTAAAAGTTCACTCCCTCTGTCTCCAGGGTTTTCATTATCAACTCTGCCATATCACTGTCTTCCTTGGTCAGTATCTGGGGGCTTCTCTGAATCACCGTCACGTCTGTTCCGAGCCGTGAGAATGCCTGGGCCATCTCGATGGCTATGGGACCGCCACCGAGAACGATCATAGATGAAGGCAGTTCTTCAAGGGAGAAGACCTCCTTGTTGGTAATGTATGAAGTCGAGTCAAGCCCTTCAAGAGGCGGGGATGAAGGGGATGATCCAGTGGATATCACCCATTTCTTTGCAGAGTAACTCTTACCGCCGATCTCGACAGTATATTCATCCACGAATCTTGGGGCACCGAACTCCACCTTCACGCCTAATCCGCAGAATCTCTCCACAGAGTCATGCTTCTGGATAGTCTCTATCACTGACTGGATCCTTCTGGCCACCTCTTTAAAATCCACTCTTCCCACACTGACATCTGGAAGGCCGAAGGACTTTGCGTTCTTAATGAGATGATAAACCCTGGCGGTCTTTATGAGTGTCTTGCTCGGGACGCAACCGTAGTGGAGACAGTCTCCCCCGAGGGCAGGTTCCCTTTCAACAAGTAATGTCTTCACTCCAAGCTGTGAGGCCCCTGCTGCCACGGTCAGGCCGGCTGCTCCACCGCCTATAATACCTATGTCATAATCATGCTTTGCCACCCGATCCTCCTTCTGTTTTGACCCTTCTTTTCTTCAAATACGCTGTCACCTTCTTTGCGACAAGGGGGAAAATCCCCAGCAGGGCAAAAGATACGATGAGCCTCAGGGACATGATATCCCCCAGGGACTCTATCCTTGCCAGTTCCCTTCCGGCGTTAACATAGACCACCGTTCCGGGAAGCATCCCCACCTGGGAGACCCAGTAGAATGTCCTCAGGGGTATCTTCGTAAGCCCCATGGCAAGGTTTATCATCCAGAATGGGAATATGGGTACGAGCCTCAGGGTGAAGAGATAGAACTTGCCCTCCCTCTCAAGCCCTTCGTTTATCTTCCCTATCCTCTCGCCTATCTTTGACTGGACCCAGTCCCTCAGCAGAAATCTTGATACAAAACAGGCCAGGGTGGCTCCTATGGTGCTTGCAAAGGAGACAGCGATGGTGCCTGTAACAAGTCCGAAAAGGGCACCGCCGGCAAGAGTGAGCACCGCAGCCCCTGGAAGGGAGACGGCAGTGACTATTATGTATATAGCCATGTATGATGCTATGACCACAACAGGGCTTTTTTCATAGAGCCCCAGGAACCGTGCCCTGGATTCCTTGATGTAACTCAGTGTAAGATACTGCTTCAGGTCGAAGTAGAAGAAGACAAAGACCACAAGCCCTATCAGGCCGAGGATGATGAGTCTTCTGAGAAACTTTCCGTTCAATTTTACCTCCATAGTCCTGTGTCTTCATTATACATCATATTTACTGGTGATATACCACCGTATCCGTTCCGTCCTCATTTGCTGAAAGCGAGGATTTTCTTAAAAGGGTCTCATATTGTTCTTTCCATACATAATCTGTCCGGACGGAGAGGTGCCGGTTATATTGTCACAGAAACAATTCGGGATTTGCTGTAATAGGAATTACATTGAGGATTTATCTCCCTTTCTGGAAGACGGTTATTCTTAACTTTGCATAAGGAGGCAGGAGGCCATGTCCTCAAACCATAGGAAGAACCCCCGGAAAGACTAAGGGGTTCTTCGATATGCTCGATACGAGTCCGTGCCGGATAAGGAAAATTTTATTTATCACATTCGCTCGCTTAGATATGCCAAGGGCACATTATGCGCTCGCTGTGCATGTTCAGAACCGATGAGATATTATAAGATTGAGGTTAGAGCAGGACATATCAGCAGGTGAGGTTCTGGTTCAGATAGTGTTAGCTTATGCAAAGGTATCGCTGGAAGGTCCACGGGATCCGTTTCCGGAGTTTTCGGTCATGACCCCCTGCCATTTCCAGACAGTTTATGCAACTGGACGGTTACGTCGGACAGAACTGTGATAGACTATAATGAAAGGGATGTACGATGACAGTAACATGCCTGTCATCAAATGAAGAAGGGAGGTGCTGTATGACTGGAAAGATTGCTGAAACAGACAACAGCACGGCATCGCTTTTTCTGAGGCTTGCCCTCGGCATTGTTTTCTTCCCACATGGTGCCCAGAAGGCTCTGGGATGGTTCGGGGGGGCCGGTTTTTCAGGAACGATTGAGTTGTTTGGAACCCGGATGCACCTGCCACCGGTGGCTGTGGTTATGCTCATGGCTACAGAGTTGCTGGGTTCTGTATGTTTGATCATAGGTTTTCTAAGCAGGATATGGGCCTTTGGCATTGGCCTTTCAATCCTTGCCTGTGCCTATATGAATCACTTGCAGAACGGGTTCTTCATGAACTGGTTCGGCCAGCAGAAGGGGGAGGGGGTGGAGTTTCACATACTTGTCTTGGGTATGACAGTCGCTCTCATTATACGGGGTAGCGGAGCCTTTTCCCTGGACAGGGTAATAACAAGGTCATGATCGGGGTTTCCTCTCACTGTGGTCTGAACGTCAGGGATACTGCATGTGTGTAATGGTGCTTACATATAAGATAAGCCTGTGTCGGGCTATAATAAATCAAGCCTGAAAGAAAGGGGATCAGCCGATGACACGGGAGAGAACAAAACTCTGGTACCTGAAGAATCTTGATATCTTCAGTCACATGCGTGACGATGAGCACAGGATGATTGACCGGTACTCGAGAATGAAGGAGGTCAGAAAGGGAGAGATTCTCTACTTCCAGGGCTCATCGGATAACAGCATATACATACTCAAAAAGGGTGCGGTCAAGATAACAAAGCTGACACCACAGGGAAAGGAGATAATTCTTGACATCTTCAAAGGGGGGACTATCTTCGGTGAGATGGCCGTTGTGGAGTCCCATGAAAGGGATGAGTCCGCCGTAGTCATAGAGGACGGCCTGATATGCATAATGAACAAGACCGATTTTGACAGCCTTCTTAAGATGGTGCCAGGCCTCTCTCTCAGGATAACCAAGATGATAGGGCTCAGGAGATGGAAGATAGAGAACAAACTCCTGGACCTTCTTTACAATACCGTGGAGGAACGCCTTGCAAAGACCTTTCTGAATCTTCTTGATGATTTCGGGATTCCCTACGGGAGGGGGTATCTACTTAAGATAAAGCTTACACACCGGGACCTGGCTGACCTTATTGCCTCCACAAGGGAGACCGTCACAGCGACACTCGGGAAGATGAAGTCCAGGGGATTGATTGATTTTGAAGGCAGGTACATACTCATTCCCTCCCCTGATGCCATCAGGGACTTCCTTGATGAGGCCTGAAAGCATTGACAGCAAGGCACTTGGAGAGTTATCATAAAATACCATGTTTTTCAAACGGACCTTTTTACCGCTCCTTCCCATTATGGCCCTTCTCCTCTCCTGTGCCCCTGCGGTACAGAAGAAGGAGGCCGTCGAACAACCTCCGGAGAAACCCCTCACCGTTGAGGAGCAGAGGGAGCAGGCCACCCAGGCATTCACTGAAGTTCTTGACCTGGTGGAAAAGGTCGAGAAACGATCCGATGCCGTTCCAGAGATGGAGAAGCGGTATCTTGAGATCATCAGAAAATATCCTGATGCTCCCCTTGCCCAGGAGATACACTGGAGGCTCGTGGAGCTGTATCTGAGGGATTTTGATCCACCCCGCATATCCGATGCCCTTGATGTATTCAGTCGTTTCAAGAAACGCTATCCCGATTCTCCATTGAAGACAGCGATTGAGGATACTCTCACGCGCTTTTATGCAGGAAATGGGATGTGGGACAGGTTGATTGAACTTCATTCCTACCGAATTGAGAAGTTCATCGAAACAGGCAAGATAGACAGCCCCTTCTTTCTGTTCATGTATGCCGAGGCCCTCAGAAACACCGGTGATACAGAGGAAGCACTGAAGGGTTACAGGTGGGTGATAAAGACCTTTCCTGACTCTTCTATGGCTGATATGGCGAACAGAAGGATAAAGCTGATAGAGGAAAACAAGGAGCGATAGAGATGGAGGAGTTCGATGGCTGGACACTCTAAATGGGCACAGATCAAGCACAAGAAGGCCCAGGTCGATGCCAAGCGGGGGAAGGCCTTTTCTAAGCTTGCCAAGGAGATTTCCGTTGCAGCAAGACTGGGCGGTGGGGACCCGCAGATGAATCCCAGGCTCAGGACGGTGATCGAGAAGGCAAAGGAAGCGAACATGCCCCATGAGAACATAAAGAGGGCGATCCAGAAGGGAACGGGTGAGCTTCCTGGTATGGCCTATGAGGAGGTTGTGTACGAGGGGTACGGTCCCGGTGGAGTGGCGATTATGATAGAGGTCCTCACTGATAACAGGAACAGAACGGTTGCCGAGATCAGACATCTTCTCGGGAAGCATGGTGGAAGCCTTGGTGAGTCTGGATGTGTCTCATGGATATTCGAAAAGAAGGGATATATCATAGTTCGCAAGGAGACAATTGATGAAGAGGCCCTGATGGATATAGCCCTTGAAGCTGGAGCGGAAGACCTGAAGAATGATCCTGCAGAGGATAGTTATGAAATAACCACCTCACCTGAAGATTTTCTGGATGTAAAGAATGCCCTTCTTGAAAGAGGAGTGCAGATCGAGAGCGCTGATGTTACCATGATTCCGAAATCCACAGTATCTTTGGAGGGCCCTGCAGCTGAAAGGATGATGAAACTGATGGAACTCCTGGAGGATCATGATGATATCCAGAATGTTTATGCGAACTTTGACATACCAGACGAAGTCATGGCAGGTGCCGGTTAGTTGACATCATCAGAGCCGGCCCCAGACTTCCCGGAAAGGAGGGGAGAGAGGCACTGAATCCCGGTGAATATTCGGAAGGTGAACTATTGCCATGATATAAGGGGGGTTCCCGAAAGGGTTTTCAAGACTAAAGGGAGTACTGTCAGCAGTTTAAAGTTCCTCTGTCTTATCCCTCTCTTGCTGATGATGTTTCTCTTCGTGCTTACTTCTCCGTCCTTCGGACTTACTGAAGAGGAAGAGATCAATATAAAGGTCTTCAGGGAGGCAAGCCCCTCGGTAGTAAACATCACAACTACCACTTTCATCAGGGATTTCTTCTCCATATATCCCCAGAAAGGGGCAGGGTCCGGTTCAATTATCGATTCAAGTGGCTTTATACTCACCAATTTTCACGTGATCGAAGATGCCTCAGAGATAAATGTTACCCTTTACGATGGCAGGAGGTTTCCTGCCAGGTTTGTAGGGGCGGATCCAGACAACGACATAGCTATAATAAAGATAAAGCCCGACAAGAGGCTTAAGCCGCTTAAGCTCGGGGATTCCGATGAACTTCAAGTGGGGCAGAAGGTTTTTGCCATCGGGAATCCCTTTGGACTTAACTCAACTCTGACTACGGGGATAATCAGTGCACTGGGAAGACCCCTTACGACAGAAACGGGAAGGAGAATCGACAATGTGATCCAGACCGATGCCCCTATCAATCCCGGCAACTCCGGCGGCCCCCTGATAGATACAAGGGGGAGGATGATAGGAATTAACACAGCCATATTCTCCCCCTCAGGCGGGAATGTGGGGATAGGTTTTGCAATTCCTGCATCTGTCGTGAGAGAGATAGTTCCTGATCTTATAAAGTACGGCAAGGTCAGGAGACCCTGGCTCGGGATCGTGGGGGTCCCGCTCTGGCCTGAACTTGCAAGGGCCCTTGAGCTCCCTGTAGAAAGGGGTATCCTTGTATCAGAGGTGGACCCTGACGGGCCTGCAGCCAGGGCGGGTATCCGGGGTGGAAACCTCCCTGTCAGGATAAGTGGAACCCTTATCTATTTAGGTGGAGATGTCATTCTCGAGATCAACGGAAAACCGGTGAGTTCGATGGATGACATAAAGAGGGCCCTCAGAGGGAAGAGTGAGGGTGACAGGGTTGATATCCTGATATCCAGGGCAGGGAAACGAAAGAAGATCAGGATGAAAGTGAGGCTCAGGGGATGAGCCGGAGACTGGCGGCAGTTATACTGGCCGGGGGGGAAGGCACGCGGATGAGGTCGCAACTTCCCAAGGTCCTCCACCGGCTCCTGGGACTTCCCATGATTCGTTATGTTGTTGAGGCCGTTATGGCTCTGGCCCCGGAGAAGGCTGTCGTTGTTGTGGGGAGAAAGTCCGGTAAGGCGATTAAGGAGGTCCTCTCAGGGGTGGATGGACTTGCCTTTGCCGTACAGAGAAGACCTCTCGGTACGGGGAATGCACTAAAGACAGGGCTGAGTGCCCTGAAGGGCTTCAGGGGTGACCTCATTGTCCTGAATGGTGATACTCCACTCATCAGGCCGGAGACGCTGAAGAGGCTTCTCTCCAGGCACAGGCGGGGGCAGAATGTCCTTACCATCTGTTCATTTTCAGCCTCCGAGCCAGGAGGGTATGGAAGGATAATCCGGGATAGCTCGGGTAAGGCTGTTGCAATCAAAGAGGAAAGGGACCTTTCCCTGGAGGAAAGATCTATAGATGAGGTAAACAGCGGGATATACCTTCTCAGTGAGGCGGTTTTCCCTCTGGCGGGGAAGATACGGAAGAACGCGGCCAAGGGTGAATATTATGTTACGGACCTCTTTGGGATTGTCCTCCGCAGTGGATTAAAAGCGGGAGTGCTGAAGATGGATGACGAGGATGAGTTTTCAGGAATCAATACAAAGGATGATCTTTTCAGGGTCCAGTCCATACTGAGACGAAGAATCGTACGGGGCTGGGTGAAAAGAGATGTATTCTTCATTGATGAGGAACGCGTTTACATACAGCCTTCGGTCAGGATCGGTCCGGGAACAACGATTTATCCCAATGTCTTCATAGAGGGGGAAACCGTGATAGGGGAGGACTGCATGATATTTCCGAATGTCAGAATCAGGGATTCCTGGATCGGTGATAACGTTGTAGTTAAGGACTCCTCTGTGATTGAAGAGGCTGAGATCCACGACAATGTGGAGGCAGGGCCCTTTGCCAGGATCAGACCAGGCTCGATCCTTATGGAATCAGCCAGGATAGGCAACTTTGTTGAGATAAAAAAATCCATCATTGGAGCGGGGACAAAGGCCCAGCACCTGAGTTACATAGGTGATGCCGAGATAGGAAGGGATGTTAATGTAGGAGCGGGGACAATCACATGTAATTATGATGGGGTGAAGAAGCACAGGACCGTGATAGAGGACGGTGTATTCATCGGGAGTGACTCCCAGTTGGTTGCCCCTGTCAGGATAGGAAAGGGTGCCTATGTAGGGGCCGGTTCCACTATTACGCGGGATGTCAGGCCTGAATCGCTTGCGCTTACAAGGTCCAGACAGAAAGAGATCAGGGGATGGGCCAGGAAAAAGAGCAAAAAAGCGGGAAGGAAAAAAAGAAAGTCCGGAAGCTGAGAACATGTGTGGAATAATCGGATATCTGGGAAAGGGAAAGGGCGTGGAGATAGCCCTTGAGGGGTTACGTCACCTGGAATACAGGGGGTATGATTCTGCCGGGATCGCTTTCCTCTCAGATGGAGATTACACCGTAAGACGGTGCCAGGGGAAGATCAGAGACTTGGAGGCCATGATCAACGATGGCGATTTCTCATCTCCTGTGGCTGTGGGGCATACCCGGTGGGCCACTCATGGTGTGCCTTCTGAATACAACTCACATCCCCACAGTTCCGACTCCGTGATTCTTGTCCATAACGGGATAATAGAGAATTACCGGGAATTGAAGGAGGAACTGGAAGGAGATGGCTATGTCTTCCGGTCGGAGACGGATACAGAGGTGCTTGCCCATCTCGTGGACCGGGAACACCGGAAGATGTCCATTGAAGAGGCCGTTACCTCGGCGTTCAACCGTGTGCATGGTGCGTATGCATGCCTGATCCTTTCCAGGAAGGAGAAGAACAAGATTGTGGGGATAAGAAAAGACAGTCCCCTTGTGCTGGGGATGGCTGAGGGTGAGTATTTCATCGCCTCCGATATCCCCGCCTTCATTGCCTATACCCGGGACGTCGTTTTCCTTGAAGACGGCGACATGGTGCTGATTGACGAAAGGGGGCTGAGAATCCTGGATTCCTGTGGAGGGGAGGTTTCAAGGGAGGTTCATCACATAACGTGGAGTCCTTCTGTTGCGGACAAGGGTGGGTACAGACACTACATGCTGAAGGAGATTCATGAACAGCCGAGGGCGCTTTCCGATACATTGAGAGGGAGGATTCTCCAGGGGACGATGAGGATCAATGGTGAGGAATTCGGTCTTTCCCGGAAGGAGATTGAATCGTTTTCAAGGATAGTGATAGCCGCCTGCGGTACATCTTTTCATGCAGCGCTCGCAGGGAAATACATGATAGAGGGAATCGCCAGAATCCCTGTCGAAGTTGACCATGCGTCTGAGTTCAGATACAGGGACCCCCTTCTCCAGGGAGACACCCTTTTTATATCAATAACACAGTCCGGTGAGACCGCCGATACCCTTGCCGCCCAGCGTGAAGCAAAGGGCAGGGGGCTCCGTACCCTGACCATCTGCAATGTGCTGGGTGCAACATCAGCAAGGGAGGCTGATTCGGTCTTTTACACCCACTCAGGCCCTGAGATGGGTGTTGCCTCTACCAAGGCATTTACCGCTCAACTGGTCTCGCTCTACATGCTTGCAGTCCTCTTGGGGCAGGAGAGGGGGCTCCTCAATAATGATGAGATAAGGAGACTGATTGAGTCCCTTATGATGTTGCCGGAGCAGGTAGAGAAGGTCTGTAAAAGGGAAGACGAGGTAAAGGCGATGGCAAAGGAGTACTTCAGGGCCAGTGATTTCCTCTTCCTTGGACGGGGGCTTCTCTATCCCATAGCCCTTGAGGGTGCGCTCAAACTGAAGGAGATCTCCTACATTCATGCCGAGGGATATCCTGCGGGCGAAATGAAACACGGACCTATTGCACTTGTTGACGAGGATGTTCCATCCGTCTTCTTGGTCCAGCCTGGCCTGATCGGGAAGAAGGTCCTTTCTAATATTGAGGAAATAAGGGCACGGAAGGGGAGGGTAATAGTCTTTACTTCCACAGAGGAAGACGGGCGGCTGAGAGAGGTTGACAGCCTTTTTGTCATACCCGGTACAAATGCCTGTCTTGAGACGGTTCTGATGGCGGTGCCACTCCAGTTACTTGCCTATCATATAGGTGTATTGAGGGGTTGTGATGTGGATCAACCAAGGAATCTTGCGAAAAGTGTTACTGTGGAGTGAGGCAGGGAATGGATTTAATCGTCAAAAATCTGTTATTCTAAATAATTAAGGAGTTTTCAATGAAAACCGATCTCTTACTCAATGGCCTCAATCCGCAGCAGAAGGAAGCATTGCTTTACAATGACGGCCCTCTGATGGTTCTTGCCGGTGCGGGGAGCGGTAAAACCAGGGTCATTACTTACAAGTATGCATACCTGAACAAAAAGCACCGCTGCTCACCTGCATCGCTTTTTACCGTTACCTTTACGAACAAGGCCGCCAATGAGATGAGAGAGAGGATATGCAGCCTCATCGGGACCGATCTCCGGAACTGCTGGATAGGGACTTTCCACTCTCAGTGTAACAGGATTCTCAGGAGGGAGATAAAGGCCCTTGGTTATAGTCCAGATTTCGTTATCTATGATGAGACGGACCAGCACAATCTTATCCGGCATATCCTGAAGGACCTGAAAATTTATGAAGCCCTGTACAAGGGAGTTGCCTCAAGAATAAGCACGCTCAAGGCACAGCTTGTCTCTCCTGAAGAGTTTCTCTCTGCAGGGGACGGCTTCGGTTTTGATGAAAAACTCGCGAAGGTCTATGTCCGGTATCAGGATGAACTCCAACGGTGTAACGCCGTGGACTTCGATGATCTGATATTGCTCACCGTCAGACTCTTCAGTGAGAACCATGAGATACTCGATAAATACCAGGAGATGTTCAGGTATATCCTGGTGGACGAGTTCCAGGATACCAACCGTGCACAGTACGAATTTGTCAGGCTCCTTGCATCGAGAAACGGTAATATCGCAGTGGTTGGTGATGATGACCAGAGTATTTACCGTTTCAGGGGGGCAGAGGTGAAAAACATCTTCAGGATGGAGGATGATTTTCCCGGCCTCAAGGTGATAAAGCTTGAGCAGAACTACAGGTGTACAAAGAACATACTGCATGTCTCCTCTTCGGTTATAAGGCAGAACCCTACACGGAAGGAGAAGGAACTCTGGACAGATAATTCCGATGGGGACAAGGTCCACTTCCACTGGCTTCCAAATGAAGAAGACGAGGCGCTTTATGTCACCAAGACCCTCAAGGATATCTATCTGAAGGGAGTCTACAGTTATGGTGACATGGCGGTGCTGTACAGAATTAACCTCCAATCCCGGGCCCTTGAGGAGGCGCTGAGAAGGGCGAGGATCCCTTACAGGATAGTTGGAGGGATCAGTTTTTATGAAAGGAGGGAGATCAAGGACATACTCTCCTATCTCAGGATGATCATAAACCCCCACGACAATGTAAGCCTCAGAAGGATTATAAACACCCCTCAACGGGGGATTGGAAATGCAACCCTTAACAAGATAGAACAGGTCTCCAGAAAGAAGGGCCTGAGCCTCTATGACGCTATCAGGGAGATCTGCAGGGAGAAGTCGTCATCACAGACTATCTATGAGCGCTTGAAGGGGTTTGTTGAATTGATCGAAGGTTTCGGATCCCTCAGAAATGAACGGGCCTCCGAGGCGATAAAGGCTGTGGTTGATCGATCAGGCTACGCTGAAGGACTTGAGGAGGAACGGCTTCAGAATATTGCAGAACTTATGGCCTCAGGGCAGGATGAACCTCTTACTGATTTTCTTGACAGGACCTCCCTTTATACAAGGCTTGACGATTACTCTGAAGGTGAGAGCGTTACGCTGATGACCCTTCATTCAGCCAAGGGACTGGAGTTCCCCGTTGTATTTATCGTGGGTCTTGAAGAAGGGCTTCTTCCGTACTTTAAATCTGTTGACAATGTGGATGAACTCTGTGAAGAGAGGCGACTCCTCTATGTTGGGATGACGAGGGCAAAAAATCTGCTTTGTCTGACAGGAGCACAGAAGAGAAGGGTCTTTTCCAAGCTCCAGGATCAGGAGCCGTCAAGATTCCTCAAGGATATACCGAAGGATTGCTGTTACTGGATCGAGAAGACAAGTTGTCTGAAGGGGAGAAAGGACAGGGAGAAGGGAAATGGAAGGACCAAGGTCTTTACCTCTCACTCATACAAGACTGGATGCAGGGTTCGCCACCCCAAGTGGGGGATAGGGGTTGTGAGGGACTGTTACGGTGAGGGTGATGAACAGAAGGTCTGTGTGAACTTTCCAGGGGTGGGACTGAAGAGGCTTGCCCTGAAATTTGCGCAGCTTGAGAGGATATAACCAGAGGGTTGTCTGAGATGAGGATTTCTGAAGGAGACGTGGAACATATAGCCAGGCTTGCAAGGCTTGAGCTTGATCCAGAAGAACGGAGACGGTATACCGAACAGCTCAGTGATATCCTCAACTACATAGATGAACTGAACGAACTTGATACCTCTTCGGTAGAACCTACAAGCCATGTTATACCAATAAAGAACGTCATGAGAGATGATCTCCCTCAGCCCTCTCTTCCTCTGGATGAAGCGCTCGGGAATGCACCGCAGAGAAAAGGCAACTTCTACAGGGTTCCCAGAATCATAGACTGACAATCTCTCTGGCAAAGTCATTAACACACAATCCCGAAGAGGTAAAAGTATTTTATGTTTTCTTGCTGTTGAGAGAATAATGGATTGCCGGTGGGGTGGACCCGGAAGGAGTGGTTTATGAGTGAGAGGATACTTATGAAGGGCAACG
The DNA here is from genome assembly GCA_964542175.1 of uncultured Thermodesulfovibrio sp. GTDB lineage: Bacteria > Nitrospirota > Thermodesulfovibrionia > Thermodesulfovibrionales > JdFR-85 > WFTX01. The sequence goes on from CAZITN010000007.1 coordinate 32,825, forward strand.
AGGTGATTGCTGAGGCGGCAATCAGGGCAGGCTGCCGTTTCTATGCAGGATACCCCATAACACCTCAGAATGAGATACCTGAGTATATGTCCCGAAGAATGGAGGAGGTGGGGGGGGTTTTTATCCAGGCAGAGAGCGAACTGGCTGCCATAAACATGGTCTTCGGTGCCTCGGCCGCCGGAGCCAGAGCGATGACGTCATCATCTTCACCCGGTGTCAGCCTGAAGCAGGAGGGAATATCCTATCTTGCCGGGGCTGAACTCCCTTCCGTTATCGTGAATGTCCAGCGGGGCGGCCCGGGACTGGGTAATATTTCCGGTAGCCAGCAGGATTACTTCCAGGCTGTAAAGGGTGGTGGACACGGAGATTATCATCTCCTTGTTTATGCTCCTTACAATCACCAGGAGATGTGGGAACTTACCATGCGTGCCTTTGACAAGGCTGATGAATACAGGACGCCCGTCATGATACTTGCAGATGGTGTGCTCGGGCAGATGATGGAGCCCTTCAGACCGGTTGAATATGTGAAACCCGACCTCCCACCGAAGGACTGGGTTCTTGACGGATGTGAAGGAAGACAGCCAAGGGTGGTGAAGTCCCTTTTCCTGGGGGAGGGGGAACTTGAGAGGCACAACCTTAAATTAAAGGCGAAATATGACAGGATGAAGGAACGGGATGTGCTCTCGGATTCCTTCATGACTGAGGATGCGGAATCAATCATAGTTGCCTTCGGGATGGCCGCAAGGGTCTGTCTGTCCGCTGTCAGGAGATTGAGAAAGAAGGGGCTGCCGGTAGGGCTTTTCAGGCCGGTAACACTCTTCCCCTTTCCTGAGAAAGAGATCCGTAAACTGACGGAAAGGGTCAGGGAAATCCTTGTTGTTGAGATGAACCTTGGACAGATGGTTGAAGATGTGAGGCTCTCCGTTGAAGGCAGGGTGCCTGTCCATTTCTATGGAAGAAGCGGTGGATCGGTGATAACTCCTGAAGAGGTGGCTGAAGAGGTGGAGAATGTTTTCTACAGGACCGTCAGCCTGCTTGTGACTTGATCGAAGGGAAGCCTCCGTAGAAAGAAACAAGCCGATTTTTTGCCTCTCAAACATGGGAAGTTGACCTAAACGTTGCAATAACATGAGGTCCGGCGGGGGGGCATACCCTCAAGGATATCCCAACGCTATATGGTGTAATCCGGGGGTATGCTCTGAATTTTTCATTATGAAGCGCCGGTCGTGTCTGAGTAGAGTAAGTCTGTTATGGACAGAGCCTTAACAGGCCTGATTTGTGATATGAACGATGTTTTGAGCAGAAAAGGCCATTCGGTTTCCGCCGAGCTGACACAGGGAAGCGCTTACATGAACCACCATGTATTGATAATGAAAAATTCAGAGCACACCCCCGGATATCGAGAAAGGACAAGAAGACTCCGTGAGTGTACACTCTCTGCCTCTGAGGAACAATAATTTATGCAATTGTAAGGTTTGACTCATAATGTTTTGGTTGAGGGACAGGAAGGCAAAGTATGCATAAATACCAGACCATCATGGACAACGAACTCTTTGAATGGTTGATCTCCCTCAGAAGGGAGATCCATCAATGGCCTGAACCCGCCTTTGAAGAGGTCAGGACATCAGGGAAGATTTCCGAAGCCCTTACACATCTTGGTATATGGCATAAAAAGGGGGTTGCCAGGACCGGCGTTGTGGCAAGGCTTGAGTCCGGTGGCCCTGGTGCTCCGACTATCGCGCTGAGGGCTGATATTGATGCCCTGGCGGTGCCTGAGAAGACAGGTCTTCCCTTCAGGTCAAGGGTACCCGGCTACATGCATGCCTGCGGTCATGACGGGCATATAGCCATCCTGTTGGGAGCAGCGGCCCTTCTCAAGGCTTCACCGCCGGAGGGTAATGTGGTATTCATATTTCAGCCTGCAGAAGAAGGCGGTGGGGGTGCTGAGGCGATGATAGAGGCAGGTGTTCTTGACGACGTGGACATGATCTTCGGGGGGCATATAGACGGCAAATTCCCGGTGGGCAAGATAGCCATCAGGAAAGACATAGAGACCTCCTATACCACCTCCTTTGAGATAGTGATACACGGTAAGGGCGGGCATGCAGCAAGGCCGCATGAGGGGATTGATGCGGTAGTGGTAGGAAGCCTCCTGGTTGTCTCTCTTCAGACCATCGTCTCAAGGAATGTAAACCCCCTTAAACCAGCAGTGATCACCATTGGCAGCTTTCATGGTGGCGCTGCCTATAACGCCATAGCCGATGAGGCGGTACTGAGGGGGACTATAAGATGTACGGATTCAAAGACGAGGAACAAGATTGTTGAACTGATAAAAAAGATGTCCGCCTCGGTGGCATCCCTCCATGATGCAGAGATAGAAGTCTCTATAAATGAAGGATACCCACCGGTGATAAATCATCCAGAGGGTGTGAGAATTGCCGCAAAAACGGCTGAGAGGCTTCTTGGGGAGGAGAACCTGATACTTCTTGATCAGCCAAGTATGGGAGGGGAGGATTTTTCCTACTATCTGAAAAGGGTGCCAGGCTGTTTCGTCCGGATCGGGACGGCAAGGCCCGGAGAGGGTGAGATCAAGGCACACAGCCCATCCTTTGACTTTGATGAGGATGTGATCAGGATAGGCGCCATCTATTATGCGGAGATTGTAAGAGAAGCTATCAGTGCTTTTCGTTCCGGTAAGATCTCAGACCGCACGGGAAAGGCCTGTAAGGAGAAGTGTTAACCTTAATGTTGCATAAACATGAGGTCCGTGAGTGGGCACACCCCCGGGGATCGAGACAGGGTGAGAAGGCTCCGTAAGTGTATTTAGTCGTATCGACCACCCCCTGCCTCTGGGGAACAATTTGTACAACTGGAAGGTTAACCCTGCAATTATAACGATTACTCATATCTGTACAAAATAATATTACCGGGAGGCGGCAAGGCTGCGAAAACACAATGCAACCGACGGGATTCAAGGGACAGGAACCTGAATCAGCAGGCACTGCTGAAGACTGTCTGATCAGGATTGTCAGATACATGAATCCTTCTTTTTCAAAGGTGTCGTGCATTGATGTTTTCTCCGCCATACCGCCTCCCCCGGACTTTAGATTTATTTTGGACACTACTGACGATTACTAAAATGGGAAAAATAGAGTTTAATCCAAGCAGTGAGCCCACCATAGGCGTTGAGATAGAACTACAGATCCTCGATGCCGGGACTTTTGACCTCATGAATATCGCCCCTTCCGTGCTTCAGGCAATCCCTTCCTCTCAGAGCAAGAGGATAAAGGAGGAGTTTCTCCAGTCAATGATTGAGTTGAATACGGGCATATGTGCTGATGTAAATCAGGTGGAACGGGACCTCGTTGAGTCACTCGGGGAACTGAGGCGGGTTCTTGACTCGCATGGGGCCGTTTTCTATTCTGCAAGTCTTCATCCCTTCGGGCTTGTAAGAGATCAAAGGGTAACAATCAATCCACGTTATGGAAGAATAATGGAGGACCTTCAGATAGTCGGCAGAAGATTTATATCACAGGGGCTTCATGTCCATATCGGGGTGAGTGACAGAAATACAGCGATAAGAGTAACCGATGAGATAAGGTTGTATCTGCCTCTGTTGCTTGCCCTCACGACATCATCACCCTTCTATGAAGGGGAGTTCACCGGACTGTACTCATACAGGACAAAACTCTACGATGCACTCCCGAGGGGGGGACTTCCGGAGTACCTTGGTTCCTGGGATGACTATCTCCATCTTGTGGATATTATGAAACGCGGCGGCTACATAGAGTCCGTAAGGGATATCTGGTGGGATGTGAGACCCCATCCTGACTTCGGAACAGTAGAGATAAGGATATGCGATCTTCCATCGAGGCTGAATGAGATTCTGGGAATTACTGCACTTATACAGGCACTCGTTGTCAGGCTCTCTGAGTTCGGGGAGTCAAAGAAGGTTCCCATTCAGTTACTGAAGTCCAATAAATGGCAGGCTGCAAGATACAGTACAGAAGGGTTTTTCCTCGACCCGTCGAGGGGAACGAGGTTTCAGATCAGAGAGGCGGTGAATATGTTACTTGAGTTTGTAGAGCCTGCGGCTGTCGGCCTCGGTTCAATAAGTTATCTTAATGTGATTGAAGAGATAATACAGAAAGGCACCTCTGCTCACAGGCAGATTGAGTATTACAGAAAGGGGGGAGATTTCAGGAAGATGATAGGGAAAATGCAGGAGGAGTTCTACTCGTGATGGGTGCTGTAGCAGCAGGACATCCCCTTACGGTCAATGCAGCCGCCGAGATGCTCAGGATGGGGGGCAATGCCTTTGATGCAGTCCTTGCAGCCGGATTTGCCTCTGTTGTTACAGAGCCGGCCCTTTCCGGGCTTGGTGGAGGGGGATTCATGTTAGCCTCGAAAAACCAGGGGAAAAGAGAGGTGCTGTATGACTTTTTTGTAGATGTGCCTGGAAAGGGAAGAGATGAATCGCGGGAGCCGTGCCTTATACCGATCGAGATAAGGTTTCCCGCCACGGTGCAGGTGTTTCACATAGGCGAGGGCTCTGTGGCAGTTCCGGGCCTGCTTCATGGCTTCAGGGAGATACACAGAGACCTCTGCAGCTTCGGGCTTGACAGGATTGTCTCACCTGTTCTGGGGTATCTTGAAAGAGGTGTTGAACTGACACCGCTTCAGGCAGGGCTTTTGAGGACCCTGAGGGAGATACTTGGTTACACGGATTACGGAAAGGAGATCTTTGATCCTGACAGAGATCGGCTGTATAATCCCCTTCTCAGGGATTTTCTCTCCGTGCTTTCCTGGGACGGATGGTTTGAGTGGCTCCACGATGCAGTAAGGGAGTTTGAGCAGACTGCCGATCAAAAGGGCGGGGTGCTTACTGCTGAGGATATAATGACCTACAGGGTTCACAAGAGGGATCCACTCCGCATACCCTACAGGGAATATACGATTCTCACAAACCCGCCGCCTTCCTTCGGTGGTATACTGCTTGAGGTGGCCTTTGAGTATCTGAGGACGGTCAATCTGCGGGGGATGTCCGGGACGGAGAAGCTGCTTTCCAGGGTGTCGGCAATGGAGAGGATGCATAGAAAGAAGAGCCTTGCAGGGGGCACGACACATATAAGTGTCGTGGATGAGGAAGGGAATGCCGCATCCATGACCCTTTCAAACGGGTCAAACTCGGGATGTTTCCTTGGCAATACAGGCATCATGCTCAATAACATGATGGGAGAGGACGACCTTCATCCCGGGGGGTTCTATACCATGCCTTGTGGTGAAAGGGTTCCCTCTATGATGTCTCCGACAATCATAAAAAAAGGCAATGAGATTTCCGGCGTCCTCGGTAGCGGAGGATCAAAAAGGATAAGGACGGCCATGATGCAGGTGATGATGAACCTGATAGATGAGGGGATGAACATCCATGATGCAGTGGAGTCTCCCAGGCTCCACCTTGATGATGAGGGGATACTCCAGGTGGAGCCCGGCTACAGTGAAGAGTTCCTCCAGGCACTCAGTGAGTATTACGAGGTCAATGTCTGGAAAGAGAAGGATATTTACTTTGGGGGTGTGCATATCGTTACCGGAGATCTCAGGGGCTGGGGGGACTCAAGAAGGGGAGGGGTCTTTGAACTGGTGGAGGAAAACTATAATGGTTTTTCATAAATCCTGTACCTTTTGTAAATCTGTCCGTTTATCATCTCGGCAAGCCTTATTACCGGGAGGTTATCCTCAAGTATCCATGAGAATTCAACCCTGTCGTACCTTCCCCTTACATGGCTGAAGGCATCCCTGAAGAGAAGACCGTCCACACCCCGGTGTCTGAAGCCCGGCCTTATCCCAAGGAGCAGAAGCCTGGCCTGCCTTATCTTCCTGTACTCCATCATCGCTCTGAATATCGAGAGGGGCGTTAGCCTCCCGTTCATTTTCCTGAGCACCATGTTCAGGTCTGGCAGGAGACCTATGAAGCCTACAGGGAGCCCCTTCTTCTCGGCCACAAGGGTCATCTCAGGCACATAGACGGGTTTGAGCTTCTTTCCTAGGAAGCGGAGTTCCTCATCACCGAGGGGGACAAACCCCCAGTTGTCTTTCCAGGAGTTGTTGTAGATTTCCTGAAATGCCCTGAGGTCCTCCATAAAGGTTTTTTTTGAGACCCTTCTGGTACTGATACCCTGCCTTTCGGCTATTGATGCGGCCCTTTCCACCTTGCCGGGAAGACGATCAGGTACATCCGTTATGAATGCAAGCAGGTCCTTTGCCTTCATGTAGCCTGATTCTTCTGCCAGCCTGTTGTAATAGGGCGGGGTATGGGGGGTCATGATCATCGGCGGGGTCTCAAAGCCCTCGACCAGGAAGCCACACTGCTCATTTGTAGAGAAATTCATCGGTCCCATAATCCTCTTCAGGCCATCTAATTTCAGATCACCTTCAACAGTTCTGAAGAGAATGGATGCCGTGTCCATCTCATCCACTGACTCGAAGAAACCGAAGAAGCCCGTTGAATCATTGTGGAGCCTGAGGTGTGTGTGGTTGATTATGGAGGCGATCCTGCCTGTTACCATTCCGTTCTTCTTTGCTACATAAAGCCTTACCCGGTTTTCCCGGAGAAAGGGATTCTTTTCGGAAAAGTATTCCCTCTGGTCCCGGATCAGTTCAGGTGTCCAGAGTGGATCGTTTCTGTAGATACTGAAGGGGAGTTTGATGAAATCTTTCAGGTCAGACGGGCTTCTTACCTCTTTTATCTCCGGCATTCTCCTGATAACCCATTTCCACTCTTGCCTGATTTCAGCCTTGACCTCAAACCTATATCAGTCCCATCTTCTTTCCGACTTTCCTGAACGCCTCTGTAACTATATCGAGATGTTCGTCGGTATGGGTGGCCATGTAGCTGGTCCGTATCAGGGCCTTTCCATCGGGTACTGCCGGACTGACCGCCACGTTTGCAAAAACACCTTCCTCCTGTAAAAGCATGGCCATTTTGAAGGCGGTTTCGTTCTCTCCGACTAAGATTGGTATAATAGGGGTCTGGCTCGGTCCGACTTCAAATCCAAGCTCCTTGAAGGTCCTGAGCATCCGCCTTGTGTTTTTCCAGAGCCTTTCAAGCCTCTCAGGTTCTGAATCGATTATATCCAGGGCGGCACTGACTGCTGCAACGGATGGCGGAGGAGGGCTTGCACTGAAGATGAGTGATCTGGCGAAATGTTTTATGTAATGGATGACCTCTTCATCCCCTGCCACAAATCCTCCGATTGATGCCAGGGACTTGCTGTAAGTCCCCATCAGTATATCCACTTCGGCCTCAACCCCGAAGTGTTCAGCCGTTCCTCTTCCAGTCTTTCCAAGGACACCGATCCCGTGGGCATCGTCAATCATGAGCCTTGCGCCATACTTTTTGGCCAGCTCCAGGACGCCGGGGAGGTTCACGATATCTCCCTCCATGCTGAAGACCCCGTCAACAACTAACAGTTTCCCCCGCCCTGAGGCGTTTGAAAGGACCCGTTCCAGATCTTCCATGTCGTTATGCCTGTATTTTCTTATCTCGCTGTAAGAGAGCCTGCAACCGTCTATTATGCTTGCATGGTTCATCCTGTCAATGATGACAGTATCGTCCTTGCCTGCAAGGGCGGAGATTACGCCCAGGTTTACCTGAAAACCTGTGGAGAAGACAAGGGCTGCCTCCTTCCGCATGAAGCGGGCGAGCTTTTCTTCCAGTTCCACATGTATGTCAAGAGTCCCGTTCAGGAACCTTGATCCGGCACACCCTGTCCCGTATTTTTCGACAGCCTTTATTGCAGCCTCTTTTACCCTGGGATCATTGGTCAAACCTAAATAGTTGTTTGAACCGACCATAACCAGTCTTCTGCCGTTGATAAAGACGATCGGATCCTGGGCACTCTCTATTTTCCTGAAATAGGGGTAAATACCCGCTGACATGAGGTCCCGTGCCTTCGTAAAGCGGACACACTTATCGAAAAGGTCTCTCTTTTTCATATCCACCTGTTTATCCTGTACCAGTCTGCTGTCCATCTCAACCCATCCTCCAGACTTACTGTTGGTTTAAATCCCAGTTCCCTTTCAGCCCTGGCTGGATCACAGATCCAGCAGGCATGCCCCAGTTCACGAATCTTGTCTCTATTGATGATTCCTTCGCTTTTGATCTTCTCGCCTATACTTGCAAGGAAGGGCATGATCGACCTGGGAAGGCGTACCTTCCTTAATTTCTTGCCAAGTATTCCGGCTATTATGAATGCTATCTCTTCGTTTGTGTAGTTCTCTCTGTCAGAAATGAAATATATTCTGCCTTCAGCAACTTTTTTCTCAATAGAAAGTATTATACCATTAACGAGGTCATCAATATAAACAATCGAGTAGAGTGATTTGCCCCAGTAGGGGAATATCCCTCTGTTGACCAGCTTGAAGATTATATAAAAATCCCTGTCCCTCGGACCATACACGGCAGGAGGCCTGATGATTGTGTAAGGGATGGATTCGGCGTTGATAACAAGTCTTTCTGCCTCGAGTTTGCTCTTACCATAGAAAGAGACCGGCCTTGCTTCGTCCTCTTCAACCAGAGCTTTTCCGTCAGGGCTAGGGCCTGCCGCGGCAAGGCTGCTTATGAAGACAAATCTCTTGAGTTCAGAGGAGGTATCTTTAATGGATTCAAGGAGCGTTTCCGTTCCTTTCACGTTCACAGAGTAGAAATCCTTCTCCCTTACAGCCTTCGTAAGCCCTGCAACATGAATTACGGCATCCACTCCGTCCAGAGCCCTCTCAAGGCTTGACCGGTCCAGACAGTCACCGTATACAGCCTCAACAGGCGAACCGTCTCTTTCTCCAAGTACTATATAAGGCTCTATCCACCTCCGGTTGGATGTTTTTCTCAGGAGACATCTGACCGAATATCCTCTCTTGATCAGGGATTCGGTAAGATGGCTCCCGATAAAGCCAGTTGCACCGGTTACAAGTATCTTCATCTTATGGATCTGGCATGTCCGTGCCGGCAAGGCTGGGATCCGGTTGTTCAGACCAGGACAGAGGGGTCAGGCCCCTCTACCCTGGCGGCCAAGACTTTGCTATTTTGAATCAAAGGTGCTGACTCAGTCAAGTCAACATGACTCAGTAAGGTGTGACACTCATTGCTTCAAGCCTGGCGATTCTCTCCTCAAGCGGGGGATGGGTACTGAAGAGCTTCATCATGCTCTTGCCTGAGAGGGGGTTTACGATAAAGAGATGGGATGTGGCAGGATTTGCCTGAAGAGGGACCCTTTCAGAGGCCCACTGGAGCTTTCTGAGGGCGCTTGCAAGGTATCGTGGGTTACCGACGATCCTGGCCCCTCCCTCATCAGCAGCATACTCCCTGGAGCGGGATATGGCCATCTGGACTACCATGGCTGCAATGGGGGCTATGATCATTACGATCAGGGCGGCAAAGGGGTTTCCGCCTTCGTCATCGTCACCCCTGAACCCACCGAATATAAGCGCCCACTGGGCCATATGGGCAAGATAACTGATTGCACCGGCAATGGTTGCTGCAATTGTCCCGATCAGTATGTCCCTGTGCTTTATGTGGGCCAGTTCATGACCGATCACACCGGAGAGTTCCTCTGGGCTGAGTATCCGCATTATTCCGGTAGTTACTGCTACAGCAGCATGGGATGGGTTCCGGCCTGTTGCAAATGCATTGGGCTGGTCAGCATTGATTATATACACCCTTGGCATCGGCATCTGTGCCTTCTGGGCAAGCTGTCTTACAATACTGAATAGTTCCGGTGCCTCTGCCTCAGTAACTTCCTTTGCCCGGTACATCTTGAGAACCATCTTGTCACTGAACCAGTAGGCAAAGAAGTTCATCAGGAAGGCAAAGACCAGGGCGAAGGTCATACCTGTCCTTCCGCCAAGTGCTGCCCCCACCCAGAGAAAGAAGAGAGTGAGAACAGTAAGCAGGATGAATGTCCTGAATGTATTCATAATCGTACACCTCCCGTAATGGACTTGTTATACTTTATTTTAACCCAAGGTGGCGGGATTGGTAAATCCCTCGGAGGATAATTAATCTTGCCCGATGGGTTGACAAACCCTGTACGGGTCTGCTAACCTAAGATCAAGTTTCAGAAGTTTTTGTATGCTCACGAAGCCACAGGAACTTTTGACTGTGGCTTTTTTGTGAGTGTACACCTTTCTTGAAGCTTGGTATCATTAAAGAAAGGAGGAAGCGGATGATGTCAGAAGGAACGGTAAAGTGGTTCAATGAGACCAAGGGTTATGGTTTCATTACCTGTGAAGACGGCAGTGATGTCTTTGTTCATTATTCATCTATCCAGGATAATGGATTCAGGACCCTCACTGAAGGTCAGTCAGTCAGCTTTGACATTGAGCAGGGCGATAAAGGTCCCAAGGCTATAAATGTCGTAAAGCTCTAAAAACCAGCCGGGCGGCTCCTTCCCAGACGGAGCCGCCCGAATCTTTTCATTGTTTATTTCCAAAGACTACAGCTTTCCCTTAGCTGCTGTTCCCCTGCTTCTTTTTTCGTCTTCCAGTATCTTCAGGACCAGCTGAGCGTCTCTCCAGGTATCCCACTTCTTGCTGGTATTCCTGAGGAGGTATGACGGGTGGAAGGTTGGGACAACGGTGATACCGTCCAGATCGAAGACCTTTCCCCTTACTCTTGTAATACTTCCCACTTCGCCAAGGAGGGTCCGTGTGGCTAGATCTCCCAGTGTCATTATTACCTTAGGTTTGATGATCTCAATCTGCTTTCTGAGAAAGGGATTGCATGCGGTTATTTCATCAGGGGCGGGTTTCCTGTTTTCAGGGGGTCTGCACTTTACGGTATTGGCGATATATACGTCCTCCCTCTTGATCCCCATCTTCACAATCAGGTTGGTGAGGAGCTGACCTGCCTTGCCGACAAAGGGTCTTCCCTGCTTGTCTTCATCCGCACCAGGTGCCTCTCCGATGAACATGAGCGATGCGTCAGCATTGCCCTCACCGAAGACGATGGTGGTTCTTTCCTTTGCGAGTCTGCACCTCCGGCAGTCCCCGATTTCTTCAATAAGACGTTTAAGTGCCACTTCCTTGATCAGACAGAACTCATCGTTACAGAGGGTTTCAGGCACTGGAAGGGGAAGATCACTGAAGCCCAGTGTATCCATGTATCTGAGATAGTCAATAATCTCGTTTATTGTGATGTCCTTCAACGCTTACCCCACTGGAGTTTTTCCCTGAGTATCTGGAAATAGTCTCTCTCGCAGGGGATGAGCAGGCGGGTCTTGTGAGGAGATCGCCGGATGAGGACCCTGTCGTGTTTTCTAATGGAAAGACCTACCTGGCCGTCAAGGGTAAGGAAGACATCCTCACTATCGGATATAAGGCTTATCTCTATCAACGAATCACAGGAGATAACTATCGGCCTGTTCGTAAGGGTATGAGGGCAGATGGGGGTTATAACAAAGGAATTCATCAATGGATGAAGGATAGGGCCGCCTGCAGAAAGGTTATATGCTGTCGATCCGGTTGGAGTGGCGATTATAAGGCCGTCTGCCTTGTAGGTAGTCACATAGGTTCTGTCTATCTGTGTCTCCAGATCTATTATCCTTGCAAGGGCACCTTTGGTTATTACCACGTCGTTCAGCACGGTATGTCTGGTCAGAATCCGTTCTTCCCTTTCAACCTGTACATCAATCATCATCCGTTCCTCGGTAATACAACGGTCCTCGAGTAGATCATCAAGGGTTTCATATATCCCGGTAAGGTTCACCTCTGTTATGAACCCGAGGCCTCCGAGGTTAATCCCGATCAGGGGAATGCCCTTCTCTGCCACGAGCCTTGCCGCACTCAGCATGGTGCCGTCTCCGCCAAGCACTATAAGTACATCTATGAGCCCGGGTATCTCTTCCCAGCTCTTTCCGGGGAGCCCTGTCTCCGAGGCGATGGTCCCTTCAAGTATGACCTCATGACCCCTGTCCTCCAGCCAGGGAATGAGGCTCCTGATCAGATTGGCAGACTCAGGCCGCCCTGTCTTTGCAATGATCCCGATTCTTTTCATTCGTTGGTTACTTGTCATTGGTATATTAGTACCTAAACTGAGCGATGTTACCTCAGGGGCAGAGGGGTAAGGGGCCTCCTTGCCCGTCTCCGAGGCGATCATCACGCCTCACCTTCCGGGTGAGGCTTATCTGATGATCAAAACCGTTCAGACCCATTACCTCTCTGCCTCCTTATATGCCATTCCTGAAAGAATCGCTCAATTTGGGTAGTATATTGGTGTATTGGTTATTAGGCTACTGGGTTGCTCTGCCTTTCTGCAATCCCTTCAGAAGATCCTCATCTCCCGAAACAGTGATCTCCCTGCTATTATAATCAATTTCCCTGAGATAAACCCTTATCACGCATTC
>CAZITN010000007.1:45322-54730 GCA_964542175.1 uncultured Thermodesulfovibrio sp.
TGATCTCCCTGCTATTATAATCAATTTCCCTGAGATAAACCCTTATCACGCATTCGGCCGGGTCTTCCAGCCTCTCTGCCCATTCTATCACGGTTATCCCATCTGAAGGGAGATATTCCTCTATACCGGAGGTGAAAAGTCCTTCCGCGGAGTCTATCCGGTATAAATCTATATGATAAAGGGGGATTCTGCCATAGTGTTCAGCCACAATAACGAAACTTGCACTTGTTATTTCATTTTCTTCTATTCCCAGGGCTGAGGCAAGTCCCTTAACGAATACAGTCTTTCCTGTCCCGAGTTCACCGAAGAGACAGACTACCGAGCCCGGGACGAGGAGTTCTCCAATCTGTCTCCCCACTTCTTTGGTGCCTTCTTCACTGGAAGTAACGAACCGTGCCTGAGGCATCAGACTCCCGAGAGTGCCCTGATCAGATCCTTCTTGCCTACTATGCCCACGATTTCCCCTTCTTTCATTACAGGCAATAGATGCACCTTTTTTTCAGACATAATGGTGGCGATCTCGTTCAGGTCCGTATCCTCTTTAATGGTAATCACGTCCCTGGTACAGATCTCCCCGACGGTGGTTGCGGCCATCTTACGTATCTCCTGTTCCACCTTTGCATCGGATTCGAGGGGGATGAAGGCATCGAATATCCTGATGATGGTGGGGATATGAAACCGTTTCTCCTTGCTGATCAGATCGTTTTCAGTAACTATCCCCACCAGATTTCCATCGTCGTCCAGGACTGGTGCGCCGGATATGTTCTTCTCGATGAACAGCCTGCCGGCATCTTCCACAGATGTCCCAGGTTTCAAAGTCACCACATCTTTCTGCATTATATCCCGTGCCTTTACGATTCTTTCTTCAGACATTGTTCCTCCTTATAATAGTACCTGTCTGCATGATCAGGGTTTCAGTCCGATGAATCCTCCCTGTCTTTTTCCGGTGCCGTCGTATCTGTAAGAATTGTACCGCTCGGGATAACAGAATGTGCAGTCCTCTGATATCCAGATGTTTTCCTCAGGCACTCCTTCCCGGAGGGCCTGGACCCTGTTGGCTGAAGGTAGGTCAAGGCAGATCCCACCATCTCTAAGGATATGATACTCTCCCTCGCCGGTTGCACTCCTGACCGCCTCAAATACCTCGGCACCGACTCTGTAACAGCACCACCTTATGGAGGGGCCCATTGATATTATTATATCATCGGGGAGGGAGTTGTATCTTTCCGCCAGCACTTTTATGGTTTTCCCGAGTATCCCTCCGGCCGTTCCCCTCCAGCCAGCATGGGTTGCCGCAACCACCCTTCTTGCAGGGTCGTATAACAGTATGGGGACGCAGTCAGCCACCTTTGTACCCAGAAGAACGCCCACTTCGTTGGTTATCACGGAGTCAGCCACAGTATCTGGCATAGCTCCGGAGATGTTGATGATCCTGTCCGTATGCCTCTGGAGGGGAAAGAATATCTTTCCTGCAGGAATGCCGGAGAGCCTGGAAATTACTTTCCTGTCAACGCCATCTTGCCTGTACGTAAAGAATGCGATGACGTTGTGGTCTTTCAAGTTCTCTGGAATGATCATCTGGAATTATATCAAAATAGGGCATCCCCGTGTCCTCCTTACTACGCCTGGACACAAAGGGACACTTCGTAAGTGTGTTTTTTTAAATTTTTAAAATCATTTATGAAAAAGGGACAATCGTGTTATTCTATATAGAAAGATTTAATACTTGATTTAATGGCTCTTTCCAGTCCGGAAGGACTTCTCAAATAGCAAGGAGGTGTATTTGATGAAGATAGATGTGAGAGGATTGAAACATCCTGAACCGCTCAAGAAGATTAAAGAAGTGGTGTCCAGCATGTGTACCAATTATGTCGATGTGGAGGTCCTGGTGGATACCTGTGAATACGGTAAGATGGTGAAAGGGTTTGCTGAGATGACAGGCTGCGAGACCGAAGTGAAGGAAGAGAAGGACTACTGTGTGGTGAAGATCAAGGGTGGTTCATGCAAATGTTCATGACATCAGGAACCGAAGGCCAGTGAGATGAAGAGAGATGGCAGGATATCACTCAAGAGGCTGAGAAGATATTCCCTGAAGGAGAGAAAGAGCAAGGTTCACCTCTCCGGCCTTGCAAAACCCCTGAAGGGGGATGCCCCGGTCAGTGAATTTATTGATTCCCTTCCCTCCTTTCTTGCCGCTCAGGATCTCCGGGAGGTCTCGGCTGCTATAGTCCGGGCACGGAGGAATGAGAGGCCTGTGATCCTCGGGATGGGTGCCCATCCCGTCAAGGTGGGACTCTCTCCCCTGATAATCGATGCTATGGAGAAGGGGATTTTAACAGGTATCGCCACCAACGGGGCTGCCGTTGTGCATGACTTTGAAATGGCCTTCCAGGGACAGACCTCGGAGGATGTACTTGCTGAACTCTCCGATGGCTCCTTCGGTATGGCTGTTGAGACGGGAAGGATGATAAACAATGCCATAAAAAGGGGCGACCGTGAGGGGCTCGGCCTGGGTGAGTCAATAGGAAGGATGATCTCAAGGGGAAGGAATTTCCCCTACCGGCAACTCAGCCTTCTTGCTTCAGCTTACAGGCTTGGTGTTCCAGTGACGGTACATGTTGCAATAGGAACTGATATCATACACATGCATCCTGAGTTCGACGGCGGCAGCACAGGCCGGACAAGTTACAGGGACTTCAAGACCTTTATTACGATGGTTTCTGAACTTCAGGGAGGGGTCTTCATAAACCTCGGTTCTGCAGTTCTCGTTCCAGAGGTCTTTTTGAAGGCCCTGACAGTTGCAAGGAACCTGGGACACCGGGTCTCAGAGTTTACATCTGTCACCATGGATTTCAACAGGCATTACCGGCCGATGGTGAATGTGGTCCAGAGACCCACGGCTGAAGGTGGGAAGGGATATTACCTTACAGGTCATCACGAGGTGATGTTCCCGCTCCTGATGGCAATGGTCAAGTCGGGATCGACTGTCTGAAGAGGTGGTGCTTTATGGCTGATATGAAAAAACTTATTGAAAAATCAAACAGATACCTCATGAACACCTATAAACAGTTCCCAATAGTCCTCAGAAAGGGGCGGGGATGCAGGGTTTATGACACAAACGGGAAGGAGTATCTCGATTTTGTTGCAGGAATAGCAGTCAATGTGCTGGGGCACTCTCATCCGGCCGTTGTAGTGGCGGTCCAGAAGCAGGCCCAGAGGCTGATACATGTCTCCAACCTCTATCATATCGAACCCCAGATCAGACTTGCCGAGCTACTTGTGGAGAACTCCTTTGCCGACCGGGCCTTCTTCTGCAATTCCGGAGCCGAGGCCAATGAAGCCGCGATAAAGCTCGTCCGTAAATACTCCCATGACCATTTCGGGCCGGAGAGGCATGAGATCATAACCGCCCTGAACTCCTTCCACGGAAGAACGGTGGCTACACTTACGGCAACGGGGCAGGAGAAGTTCCAGAAGGGGTTTGAGCCCCTGCTGCAGGGATTCAGGTATGTGCCCTTCGATGATTTTGAGACACTTGAAAAGGCGATAACTCCACAGACGGCAGCTGTCATGCTTGAACCCATCCAGGGTGAGGGAGGGGTCAGAGTGCCTTCCCCGGATTATCTGAAGAGGGTGAGGGAACTCTGCGAAAAAAAGGAACTCCTCCTTGTACTTGATGAGGTCCAGACTGGGATCGGGAGAACGGGGAGGCTCTTTGCCTATGAGCACTTCGGGATTGAGCCTGATATCATTACTCTTGCCAAAGGGCTTGGCGGAGGGGTCCCCATCGGGGCCATGCTTGCCCGGGAGGACGTGGCCAGATCCTTTGTCCCGGGGACCCATGCTTCCACCTTCGGAGGAAATCCCCTTGCTGCCCAGGCGGCCTTTGCAACCCTTGAGAAGGTCCTTGAGGACGGGCTGTTGCTTGAGGAATGCAAAGAGAAGGGGGAATACTTCATGGAGAGACTGAGGGAACTCCAGAAGGAACATGAAGACATTGTCCTTGATGTCAGAGGACTTGGGTTGATGATAGGGCTTGAGTTGGCAAGGGAGTGTACACCGGTTGTGGAGGAAGCCCTGGAGAGGGGGTTCCTACTGAACTGTGCAGCCGGTAATACCCTGAGGTTCACTCCTCCGCTCTTAGTTACTGAAGGAGAGATTGACAGGCTGATCGATCTTCTTCACGATATATTCGGGAGGCTATCATGAAAAGGGATTTTTTAAGGCTCTGGGATTTTTCAGTCACAGAGATAGAGGAGATAATAAAAAGGGCCATCCAGATGAAGGAGTCCGGTCCGTCCGGCGAGTGCCCCCTGATCGGAAAGAGCGTGGGACTCCTTTTCGAGAAGCCTTCTACCAGGACAAGGATCTCCTTTGAGGTGGGTATCTATCAACTGGGTGCTCAGCCGGTTTACATGACTCCCCAGGAGATCCAGATCGGAAGAGGCGAGACCATTCCTGATACTGCTAGGGTTCTCTCAAGATATCTGGATGCAGTTGTGATCCGGACCTTTAGCCACGAGCTTCTTGAAGAGTTTTCCGAGTATGCCTCTATCCCTGTGATTAACGGGTTGAGTGATACCCATCACCCCTGTCAGGCCCTTGCCGATCTGATGACAATACAGGAGAAGAAGGGCCGTCTGAAGGGGATAAGGCTTGCCTATGTGGGAGATGGGAATAATGTTGCAAACTCCCTTATAGAGGCCGCGGGGAGGATGGGACTTATATTAACGGTTGCCTCTCCAGAGGGCTATGAGCCTGCACCAGAGATTGTTGAAGAGGTCCGGCAGGCAGGGGGGGATATCATCATACTCGGCGATCCCCGTGAGGCCTGTGGAGGGGCAGATGTGATTTACACCGATGTCTGGGTGAGTATGGGAGAGGAGGAGTTTGGAGATAAGAAGCGTGAGCGGTTCCGTCCGTACCAGGTAAACTCGTCACTCCTTGGATGTGCCGGTGAAGGAGTTATTGTTATGCACTGCCTGCCAGCCCATCGGGGCGAGGAGATTACCGATGAGGTTATGGACGGCAAGGAGAGTGTGGTCTTTGACCAGGCAGAGAACAGACTCCATTCCCAGAAGGCCCTTCTGGAATTTCTTCTTGCCCGTTGACACCTGAACGATGAACAACCCGTCACTCCGGATAATCCCCCTCGGTGGGGTCGAAGAGATAGGGCTGAACTGCACTGTCTTGGAATACGGGGGAGAGATAGTCGTCATTGATGCCGGTCTGATGTTTCCTGATGATGAGATGCCAGGGGTGGATTTCGTGGTGCCGGATTTCACCTATCTCAGGGAGAATGCAGACAATATCAGGGGAATAATAATCACTCACGGACATGAGGACCATACCGGGGGGCTACCATTTCTTCTCAGGGAGACCTCTGAGGAGATACCCGTCTATGGTACCCCTCTTACGATAGGTATGATAAAAGAAAAGCTGAGGGAATATCATCTTGAACCACCCCTTATACCGGTTAAGCCCCGTGAGGAAGTCACACTCGGTCCCTATGAGATTGAATTCGTGAGGGTCACCCATAGCGTGGTTGACGGAGTGGGAATCGGGATAAGAACCCCCCGGGGCCTGATTGTCCATACCGGAGACTTCAAGGTGGATCCCACACCTGTTGATGGAGAACTGCTGGACTTCAGGAGGTTTTCCGAATTTGGTGACAACGGCACACTCCTCTTGCTTTCAGACAGCACCAATGCAGAAAAGGGCGGGTTCACCTTTTCTGAAAAGGAGGTCATGAGGGCCTTTGAGTCAATCTTCTCATCATCCCGGGGAAGGATTATCATCGCCACCTTTGCCTCCAACATACACCGCATCCAGCAGATAGTGGATGTGAGCGCCCGGCACGGCAGAAAGGTATCCCTCTGCGGAAAGAGCATTGTTACCAATGCCGATATAGCTCTCAGACTTGGCTATCTGAGGATGCCCGAGAATACCTGGCTCCGGCTTGACCAGATTCTCAAGCTCCCTGATGAAGAGGTTGTTATTGTGACCACGGGGAGCCAGGGAGAGCCGATGAGTGTGCTTTCCAGGATTGCAACGGATGAGCATAAGAGTATAAAGATAAGAGAGGGTGATACAGTTATACTTTCTTCCAAAATGATCCCAGGCAATGAACGGTCCATCGGCAAGATCATCAACCACCTCTTCCGGAGGGGGGCTGATGTCATTTACGAGAAGGTCTCTGAGGTCCATGTATCCGGCCATGCCTCAAAGGAGGAGCTGAAACTGATGCTTAATCTCGTAAGGCCTGAGTACTTCATGCCCGTTCACGGGGAATACCGCCATCTTGTTTACCATTCCCATCTGGGGAGAAAGGTAGGTATCCCTGATGAAAACATCTTCATCATGCACGATGGGGAGGTCCTGGAGATAGACTCCGCTGGGGCAAGAAAGAATGGTACAGTCCCGTCGGGGAGGGTTTTTATCGATGGGAAGGGGGATATAGAAGATATGGTCCTCAGGGACAGAAGAAGACTCGCCCATGACGGTGTTCTTATTGTAATAATGGCGATGGAGAAGACCTCCGGAACGATATCATCAGGACCTGATCTCGTCTCCAGAGGGTTTATTCCCGAAGAGGAGTCTGAGGGCTTTCTTGACGGGGCGAGGGAAGTGATACTCGATACCCTTGGAACACTGGAACCGGAAGTCATTCAGGATCTCTCTCTCCTGAAGGCGAGAATAAGGGGGGGGCTTAAGAAGTATATTTACAAGGCGATAAACAGGAGACCCATGATACTTCCGATTGTGTTTGAAATATGAGGCCCGGTTTCATTAACATATCTTGAACCTGGTCGAAGGGGTATGGATGGTAGTTTGCAGGATTGTTTTACTGGTTAGTTCGTGACTTCTTCCGTAAAGGGATGAGGATGAAGAAAACCATCGTAATCATACCGTTACTTTTTTCCGTCTTCCTCGTGGGGATGCTTTTTCTCTATGGTTGCAAGGAGGTCAAGAAATCCAAGCCCATCATCCCTCAGAAGGATTATGAGAGGCTTATAGCCGGAAGACTGGATGCCGAGTATGTGGGCACCGAAAACTGCCTTTCGGCATGTCATGAGCATGACAGGATAAGGGCTGCCTTTGACTCAAGTACAATGGGGGTCCAGTTGAGCAGGGATTCGGGTATGCCCATTGTGGACTGTGAGTCCTGTCATGGTCCAGGAAGCCTTGCCATCAAGGGCATTACAAAGAAACTTGTAGAAGAGAACCTTAAAAAGGGAAAGAAAACCGCCTGCAACTACAAGACACTTATAGATTTCAACTCCCTGCCTGCCCCTGCAAAAAGCCTTGTCTGCCTTAAGTGTCATACAACCAATGCAACATTCAACCTTCATGAATGGAACGCAGGTGTTCATGCGGTAAATGACGTCTCCTGTTCCGACTGTCATATGATTCACAGCGGGCCTGACCTGAAGGTCAAACCCCGGGAGACTGCTGAGATGTGCTTCAAGTGTCACCGGGATATTTCAGCTTACTATATGCTCCCGAGTCATCACCCTGTGAGGGAGGGTAAAATGTTCTGTACGGACTGTCACAATCCCCATGGGACTACTACTGAGAAGCTCCTGAGGATGCCCACAGTGAGGGAGACATGTACTGCCTGTCATGGTGAGAAGGAAGGCCCGTTCCTTTATGAACATGGAGATCTTACTGAGAACTGTCTGAACTGCCATCTTCCCCACGGCTCTCCGAATGACAACCTCCTGCTCGTCAAGCCTCCTTTTCTCTGTCTTCAGTGTCATGAGGGTCACAGGATCAATACCTATACCGGAGAGACAGCCGGGCTGGAGATGAAGCGGTTTTTCTATACAGATTGCACAAATTGTCACAGCCAGATTCACGGGACTGATCTTCCTTCCACTACCGGAAAGGGGAGGTTTACACAGTGAGCGGAGGCTCCTGCAGAAGCCGTATTCTTCTAATGGCCAGCCTGATCATCTTGATCTCCCTTCATACCCCGCTCACCGGGCCAGTCCATGCTATTGAGCTTTATTCCGGGAAACACTATCCCCCGTCCTACTCTCTTGGTATAGGATATAATATCTTTTCTCTGAGCGGTTCTAATCAGGTTCTTGAATATTATGAGCCTGATGATTCCATCGTCCTGGAAGGTCACCTGGAGGCCTATCCCCTTCCTCACAGGTTCAATTTTGAGGCCGCCATCCACTCTGATGATAATCTTTACCTCGATGCTGGGTACGCTTACAGGGACATAGTATTGAGCCGGCTTGTGGTGACAGAATTCGTTCATAATGAGCAGAAGGTGTTCCTGCCAGGGCTGGATCCCTCAACAACGAGAGGATACATTGAGCATGATCCTTCTGGAAAGTATCATGAGGATACGGGGACGGCCCAGTTGAGCATAAGGTTCAAGGTTCCCGGCTATCCATTTCATCTTTTTGGCAGGTATTTCAACTACTACAAGGAAAGCTGGAAACAGCAGAGGTTTCTCTCAGGCTATTTCACGACTGATATGAGAGTCCATTCAACTGGCAGGCCGGTTGATTATGAGACCGGGGAGTACCGGTTCGGTGCAAATGGACATATCGGGCCTGTAGAGGTGGAATATCTCCACAGGGAGAAGGAGTTCCAGGCTGAAAGAAGGACGGTCATGCATGATTATTATCCAGGGATATCCGCAAGAGAAGCAGGCATTTATCCCCACAACCTCCTGCCAGGGATCAAAAGTTCCTCGGATTACCTGAAGTTCCATACATCCTATACAGGAAGACTTGTCTCTTCCATTACCTTCATGAGCACAAGGGCCCGGAATGACTTCAGTACAGTTACCAGAAATACTCGGGGAATCTCCGGATCTATACGTTATCTTCCCTTCCATGAGCTTGGTTTTTTCCTCAGATACCGGTACATGGAGACTGATGAAGATGCCCCTCGAAGCCTGTTTCTCTCCGTTGCTTCAGGCTTCCAGTCGTTTTCCGTCCGCCAGCCCTTCGACTACAGGAGGAGTGACCTGAATGTTGATGTCCGGTACAGACCTTCATCAAAGATTACCATGATAGGAGGGATCGATCTCAGAGAAAAGAGATATTCAGGTCTTGATGAATGGTTGCTCCTTAGCGATCCAGGAAGGGAGATTACTTACAGGTTGAAGATCTATGGAAGACCTCTTAGAAATACAAAGCTTGCGGCGGAAATCCGGTTTCATGACTTTCAGAATTCCCCATTGAATACGGAACCCGACATATCCAGGGAATTAATGCTGAGGGGAACATTCACCCCTTTTCCCTGGTTTAACGGGACACTGGTTTACCGTGGGAGATGGGATAAACGGGATAATCTCCGCTATTATGATACGGGTACTGAAATGTTACTAGAAGGAGGCGAGAGGGAGAGGGGGACGCATAACCTCCTTATGGTTGCTTCATTTAT
>CAZITN010000008.1:0-50000 GCA_964542175.1 uncultured Thermodesulfovibrio sp.
TTGTATTCCTGGAGCCTTGCCGCCTCTCCATAAAATTATTTTGTACAGATGTGGTATCTGATATTCATTGCATTGAATGGGGTTACGAAACGCCTCCACCCTGCCGACCTGATAATAAATCGCCAAATTAAGGTAATATCTATCCTCCATACTTCCCGATACACAGACAGGCATTCTGCCCGCCGAACCCGAAGGAGTTGGAGATGGCGATGGAGTGTTCCTGCTTCCGGGCCTCGTTGGGAACATAATCAAGGTTGCACCGGGGGTCCCTGTTTTCATAGTTTATAGTAGGAAGGATGATGGAGTTATTCATCCCCATCATGGTAAGTATGGCCTCTATCGCCCCGGCGGCAGCAATGGTATGCCCCAGCATCGACTTGTTTGAACTCACTGGGATCTCTTCAGCCTTTTCCCCAAAGACCTCCTTTATCGCCCTTGTCTCTGTGAGGTCGTTCTGGACTGTAGATGTCCCGTGGGCGTTTATATACTGGATATCAGCAGGTGAAAGCCCTGCATCATTGATAGCCCTTGTCATAGCGATCCGGGCACCCTCACCCTTCGGGTGGGTATCGGTTATCCGGTAGGCATCGGCGGAATCACCATATCCAAGGACCTCCCCGTAGATCCCGGCACCTCTCCGGAGGGCATGCTCAAGGTCCTCAAGCACCACCATCCCGGCCCCCTCGGACATCACAAACCCGTTTCTCTTCCTGTCAAAGGGGCGTGAAGCCTTCTCCGGGGACTCATACTTCTCCACCAGTGCCCTGAGAAGGACAAACCCCACAAACCCCATGAAGTTCAGCGTTGCCTCACACCCCCCGGCAAGCATCAGGTCGGCCATTCCCTCCCGGATCAGCCTGACTGCCTCGCCGATGGCCTGGGCCCCGGCTGCACAGGCAGAGACAATGGAGACATTGGGCCCCTTACAGTTGTTTATCATTGAGAGGATGGCTGTCTGTGCATCGGGTTTCCTCCTGAAAAAACTCATGTAGGAATACCCTCCGGACTCCATCAATCCTTTCAAATCCCATCGGCCATCCCTGTAAAACCTCTGGAGAAAGAGGACGTCCTTCATATCCGGATTATCGGCATGACAGCCCAGGGAGACACCTATCCTCTCCCTCTCCTCAATATCTTTGAGCAGTGCCATCTCCGTGGCCTCAAGGGAAGCCGTGGCCGCAAGCCTGAGGGCACGGGATGAGTATTTGCCGAAGCGCCGCCCGATCAGACGGTCCCCTTCAGTAAGCCAGGTGTCATCCACCTCGCCCCCGATCCGGCAGGGAAGCCCATCTGTATCAAAGGCCCGGATATAGTCTATCCCCGACTGACCCCGGGAGGCCTTCTCAAAAGTCTCAGAAGCATTCCGCCCAAGGGGCGTGACCATTCCGTAACCGGTTATGACAACCCTTTTCCGGTTCTTTCTGTTTTTCACTCGAAGATGTGTCTTTCTTCCTGTACCTTCTTGAGCCAGTCCTGGATGAGATCATCTCCACTCATGAACTCTGCGTATTCACCGCATCCACCACACCTGATCTTGGTTCCCTCAAGCTGCCATGCTGTCTCACCGCACTTTTCACATTTCTCCGGAAGGGTATCCAGGATATCCATTATTCCGGCTGCAAGGGAACCGATCGTTATCAGTGTGGGAACCTCATCCATATCCATCCCAGGCTCCACCTTCGGCCCTTCCCCTTCATATCTTATATTCAGGAGTTCTACCGCCTTATCGGTGAGCCCTCCCTCGTCGTCAATCGCGCTTCCCTCTCCAAACATCTCCTCGATATGCTCAAGAATGAAATGCCGGGCCATCCTGATACCAAAGGTCTGCTCAAGCCTGTAGTTGATATCCAGAAAATCGAGAGACTCTGCACCAAGGTCATTAATCAGGGAACTCTCTGGGCTCATCTGGTCAATCTCCACATTCAGGGTCTCGGAGACCGCCTTCTTCACCTCTTCAATCACCATCTCCTCAGTAATAAGGTTCTGTGCCATGGTTCCTCCTTGAAAATCAAAATTTCTACCACTGGTGTCTAAGTTTTATCTACTACAGGATGCGGTATGCCGCCTCCTTTTATAAGTAAACCTTCCAGTTGCATAAAGTGACAGGGGGGACACTCACGGAGCCTACTCACCCTGCCTCAATATCCGGGGGCATGCTCTGAAATTTTTCATTATCAACACCTGATGGTTCATGAAAGCGCTTCCCTGTGTCGGCTCGGCGGAAACCGTCTGCTCTTCTCTACTCTAAAACCCTTCTTACAACTGATCAGGACTATTAAGGCGCCGTCCATAACAGACTTTCTCTACTCAGACACGACCGGAGCTTTATAATGAAAAATTTCAGAGCATGCCCCCGGATCATACCGTGAATAAGATACCCTGAGGCAAGCCGTAGGATATCTTCGAGTGGAAATATAGAGTATCTCCTTGCATTGGACGTTCCGTGAGGGGATCCCCACCGCCAGACCTCATGTTTATGCAATGTTAAGGTAAAGTCTCTCATTTCTCACCAAGCTCTATGATATTCCCCGGTTTATTACATTACTCAGTCCCTTGTCCACAACAATTGTCTGCCCCCTGATGCACGATGCCTCCGGGAGGCAGAGCAGATAAACCGCATCGGCCATATCCTCAGGCATCAGGAGGAGGTCGTCAGGTATCTTATCAAGCCCCTCCCAGTGTTGTCTGAGGACCTTGAAGGAATCTGTCTTTACAATCCCTCCGCACACGGCATTTGCATTTATCCCGCGCTCCCTGAATTCCTCTGCCAGGTCCCTTATCAGGGCCTCCATCGCCGCCTTCATGCTCCCCAGGGGGTATGTGGGATTATAGAATCGACTGCCCAGACTCGATACAAAAATGATCCGGCCGGCGGCCTTCTCAAGAAGCGGAAGCGCTTGCTGTACGCAGAAGAGATTGCCTTCGTAATTTGTCTCTACAAGCTGTCTTATCTCCCTCCGGAAGAGTTTATGGAGGGGCTTGAAGGGTGCCCGTGCGGCATTCAGGATGAGGAAGTCGAGCCGTCCCACATCTTCGTGGACCTGCCGGAACATCTCCTTCACTTCATCGGGACTGGAGATGTCCGCCTTTATCAGCCAGGCAGACCTGCCCATTCCCTTTATCTCATCAAGGAGTTCCAAAGCCCTCTTTTCAGACACTCCCCCAGGCTTTCTGTAATTTATAATGATATCCGCCCCTTCAGAAGCGAGCTTCAGGGCTATCGCCCTCCCGATCCCCCTGGAACTCCCCGTGATGAGCGCTACTTTAGCATTCAGCACACCAATTCCCATAACTGAATATAGTAAAGAATCCCCGATATTTTAGTAAAGAAGACGGGAAAGAGTGAAAGCTCCTGAATTCCCGACAAAAAACTGCAATAGCAACTGAGAAGCAGGTGTGCATTGGGTTTGAGCGGCTTCCGGAAAGATAGGGCTGGAAGTTCAGCCTGATTACTCTCGAAGTCCAAGAAAGAAGACCGGCAGTTCTTCTTCTCTTACCTCCCCCTGGCTTCCATCGGAGAGACGCTTGTACTTCACCACTCCCCTCTCGAGTTCATCCTCCCCCAGAATGAGGGCATACCTCGCCCCTGATTTGTCGGCCCGCCTCATCTGGCTCTTGAGGGAACTCCCGAGAAAATCCATCTCTACCGAAAGCCCGGAAGACCGCAGCCTCTTTACAAGGCGGAAGGCCCTCTCCCGCGGGGCATTGCCAAGGATGGCAAAGAAGACATCAAGCCCTGGAGGGTGAAACCCTTCCCTCTCACTCAGGAGGGTTACGAGCCGCTCCATCCCGAGGGCAAAACCGACTGCCGGTGTATCAGGCCCCCCGAACTCCCTGACAAGCCCGTCGTATCTCCCTCCAGCAGCAACGGCGTTCTGGGCACCCAGGTCAGAGGAGGTCACCTCAAAGGTGGTCCTTGTGTAGTAGTCAAGCCCCCTGACCATGAGGGGGTTTACGGTGAAATTTATCCCTGCCGTTTTCAGGTAGCCTCTGAGCCTCTCAAAGTGTTCCTTGCAGTCATCACAGAGATGGTCGATTATCCTCGGGGCCTCCTGCTTCAGCGACTGGCAGGAAGGGGCCTTGCAGTCCAGCACCCTCAGAGGGTTCTTTTCGTACCTTCTCAGACAGTCATTACAGAGATGATCCCTCCTGCCTGAGAGATACCCTGTGAGGGCCTCCCGGTATCCGGGCCTGCATTGGGGGCAGCCTATGGAATTTACCTCAAAGGAGAGCCCTCCCATTCCCAGCGCCTCAAGGAGGCTTCTGAGCATATCCAGGAGTTCGGCATCCATCATGGGGTCATCCGTACCAAAGGCCTCTACCCCTATCTGATGAAACTGTCTGTACCTGCCCTTCTGGGGCCTCTCATATCTGAACATGGGGCCCAGGTAATAAAACTTCTGGGGAGCCGGAAGTGTATGAAGGGCATTCTGGATGTAGGCCCTGACCACTGAGGCCGTCCCTTCCGGCCTGAGGGTGAGGCTCCTTCCGGCCCTGTCAGGGAAGGTGTACATCTCCTTCTCTACGATATCCGTTGTCTCCCCGATCCCCCTTGTGAAGAGTTCGGTAAACTCGATTATGGGAGTCCTGATCTCGGCATACCCGTAAGACCTGAAGATCCTCCTCGCTATCGCCTCAACCTTCTGCCAGAGCGCGGTGTCAGGGGGTGTTATATCCTGAACCCCCTTAATAGTCCTGAATTTCATCCTCTCTGTGTTCCTCCTCAGGATTGACAATGAAACCTTCTGGAAGATCAGGCACCTCTTCTGACTCTGTCCGGCTTCCCTCTTCCTCTCTCACCTCATCAAACTCAAGCATCTTCAGATGACCCTCTATCAGCCGTTTCAGTTCCTCCTTGAAGTGAGTCCTTATCCCCTTGAGATCAACGATGTCCTCATGGATCTTAACCACCTTATCCTGGGCCTCCCTCACAATCGCATCAGCCCTCAACTCGGCCTCTTTCACTATCAGTTCAGCCTCTTTCCTTGCATTGGTCTTGTAGTCCTCGACCATCTGCTGTGCCGTCATCAGAGTCTCACGGAGGGTGTTCTCCATATCCCTGTACTCCTGAAGCATAGTCTCAGCCTGATGAAGCCTCTCCTTCAGGCTGGCGTTGTCCCTCAGGAGTTCCTCCATCTCCTGTCTGATGACCTCAAGGAATGCATAGACCTCCTCGACATCGAATCCCCTGAACTTTATGGGGAACTGTTTCTGCTGAATCTCAAGGGGTGTGATTCTCATAGCAGCCCTCCTTTCATCTTATAACCAAGTTCTATAATGCTTCTCACAATAAAAAACCGTAGAAACATGATCCCAAGCAAGACAACAAGGGGTGAAAAATCAATACCACCGAAGATCCCGAGTCTCCTCCTTACGGGTCTGAGCACAGGTTCAGTGACCCTGTAGAGAAACCTGACTATGGGGTTGTAGGGATCGGGATTCACCCAGCTTATCAGCGCTGCTATGATTATCACCCACGTATAGATGTTCAGGATTATGTCAAGAATATTTCCAAGGGCGATAAAGAGGTTACCGAGGACGAACATCGTTCACCTCCCGCTGAGTTCCATTGATCGTGCAGCCGCAGCCTCAAGGGCCTCCATCACTGCAGCCTTCACGGCATGGCCTTCAAGGACATAAAGTCCTTCGGCAGTTGTCCCGCCAGGTGATGTGACCATCATCTTCAGTGCTGAAGGGGAAATCCCGCTTTCAATCAGCCTGACAGTCCCGAGGGCTGTCTGAATTGCAAGGGCCTCGGCATCCTTTCTTGCAAGGCCGAGTCTCACCCCTCCCTCAATCATGGAATCAATGAAAAGGGCAAAAAAGGCAGGCCCGCTCCCGCTGAGGGCCGTAACGAGATCCATCATCGACTCATCCAGCATGAGCGTCTTTCCGACCGACTGGAACAAACTGACTACTTTCCTGAGTTCGGACTTCCTCACCCCCTTTGAGGGAGAAATCACCGTCATGCCCTCACCGACGAAGGCTGGGGTGTTGGGCATTGTTCTCACCACCCGGTCTGTCTCCAGTGCAGACTTTATCCTTTCCGACCTCACACCTGCAACTATGGAGACTATCAGGTGTCTGGCCTCTATATACTCTCTTATCTCGGATAGCAGTTCATCCAGGTTCTGGGGCTTTACAGCAATCACCAGGACATCCGCTTTTTCACAGACATCCCTGTTGTTTCCGGTCGTCTTTACCCTGTAAAGACTCCTGAGTTCCTCAAGCCTCTCAGCCCTCCTGTCCGACACAATGATCCGGGCCTTCCTGTCACTCCTTCTTATCCCGGCTATCAGTGCCCCTGCCATGTTACCACCGCCTATGAAACCCGTCATCTCCTGCCTCCCTTCACCCGGCAGAATGCCGTATCATTTACTTCACCGGAGTCCTGATTTTTTCTGGGATATATTATATCAGTAAGGGGCAGGATCATGCAGGATAAGGCAAAATACATCAGAGAAAACAAATGCCGGATCCAGACAATTGAGGAGCCTGAACCCGGCAGGTAAATCCTGAAAATACTTAAAACAGAGGTTATCGCCTCCTGGGAAGGTGTTTCTTCCTTGAAACCATATATACTGATACCAGACCTGCAATGGTGATGAATATCGCCATGCCCCAGTGATTCAGGGCAGGCACTGATACAGACTCAGCAGCTGCAGCCCTGCACCCAGATGTGTAGGATACGGCATTTGTGATCAACTGGAGGGCATTACTGTTTATGGTCGATGTGGTATATGTCATATCGTGATTAATGTAGACAACGGTTCCACCGTTTTCATTGCTGTAGGCAAGAAGCGGATTACTGTTTGATCCCTCAATCACTACAGTGGTATTAGGCTTTGCAGTCACAATGCTAAAGCCGGCGCTGTCAGTCCAACTTGCTGGTACGCCGTTGACGAGGGGATGTGAAGTATTAAGAACTGTCCATGTGTCACCATACGCATAGGAGCCGTCAGGTGTATACGCGGGCATGAGGTTCGCTATTGTGGTACCCTTATAATCACTATAAACATCATAGGCGGTCCATTCCGTGAAAACAAGGCCGCACCCGGCAGCAACAAAACTGTCCAGGGCTGATGCAGCAGCAGGATCAAACTGATATCCGTAATCATAACCATCGAGGGCGACAATAACATCAAAGTTGTTCGGGTCAGGACTGAGACCGTCCCAGTCATAGTAGTATGTCACGGTGGTCACATTATGCCCTGCATTTTCCAGGGCGGTCTGTACCTGTGGTTCGCTCTGGCCGTCACCAAGGAGCAGAACATCAGCGGCCTGGGAAAACCCTGCGAATAGGAAACTCAGAGCACAGACAAGAATTACGGTCGACATGATCTTCATAACCACTCCTCCTTAAAAAAGTTTAATAGTTGTTGGCCGTTCCGATTATAACATTTTTATATTATTTTTGTTTTAGGAAAAAGTTTTATTCGTTAAATACGGTTTTTCGATGCCAAAACATAATTTAAAACCTGGCCCCTTGTTTCTGCAGGGTTCAGGTTAAGTCTTTTTTTGAGCGTCTGTCCTCTTAAAGTATCTTTTATGGAGCCTGATAGGTTGAGGTTTTACCTCCACGAGTTAATTCTCTCTCATGAATTCAATTGATTCCTGAAAACTCAATATCTTGGGGGGGGGTGAATTGAAGGGCATTATTCGTGACGGTAGTCAGTATAATGGTGAGTTTCCTTAAACGTTGCAAAAAAACACAACCACAGAGGGCACAGAATTCACAGAGGCCATATAAACCTGAAACAATTTCCGGTATTTTTCAAATCCCGCCTCCGGTGAGGTCTGGAAAACAAGCAAAAACAGAACAAATCCCCCGGCGATACAGGGTTCCGGCCCGATCTGATCGGTATTTTATGCAACTGTAAGATTACATTATACCGCTCTGAAATGGCAGTGTCTTTATGAAACTGTAAGGTTAGGCCCACGTCTTCGGGCGTCTGCCCGCCTCCAGAATCTTTTTCCGGAGTCTGATGGACTGGGGTGTTACCTCGACCAGTTCATCTTCCCTGATGAATTCTATTGATTCTTCCAGGTTCAGTATCTTGGGAGGCATCAGATGGAGGGCCTCGTCTGAGGCTGCTGCACGGATGTTCGTGAGTTTCTTTTCTTTTGTAACATTCACATCCAGATCATTGGATCTGGAGTTTTCACCGATAATCATTCCCTCATATACCCCGGTGTTCTCCCTTATGAAAAGGGTCCCACGGGGCTGGAGATGAAAGAGGGCATAGACAGTCGATTTCCCCTTCCTGTCAGCCACGAGTGCACCGGTCTGTCTCTTTGACATATTACCGTGCCATGGCTCATATCCGTCAAAAATGTGATTCAGAAGCCCCGTTCCCCGTGTGTCTGTCAGGAATTGTGAGCGAAACCCTATCAATCCCCTCGAGGGGATGCTGAACTCCAGCCTTACCCTTCCCCGGCCGTTATTCTGCATCTTCTGCATCCTGCCCTTTCTCATGCCCACCTGCTGTGTTACTACCCCTGTGAATTCCTCGGGTACATCTATGATAAGGAGTTCCATGGGCTCATGGAGGGTGCCGTTAATCTCCCTGGTGATGATCTCCGGCATTGAGACTGAAAGCTCATATCCCTCCCGCCTCATCATCTCTATGAGTATCGCCATCTGGAGTTCTCCCCTCCCCATCACCCTGAACGAGTCAGGATCAGAGAAGTCCACCCTGATGGAAACATTATGGAGGAGTTCCTTTTCAAGCCTCTCCCTCAGTTTTCTGGAGGTGACATACTGGCCCTCTCTCCCTGCAAAGGGGGATGTGTTTACGGAAAACACCATCGATATGGTAGGCTCATCAATCTTGATGCGGGGCAGGGGTGACGGTGTCTCGATATCCGTGATCGTATCGCCGATGTTTATTCCGTCAATACCGGCAAGCGCTACAATCTCACCAACAGATGCCTCCCCGATCTCCACCCTGTCAAGTCCCCGGAATCCGTAAAGGGCGGTGATTTTCGTCTTTACGGGTCCGGATTCGCTGTTCATCATTGCGACAGGCTCTCCTGATCTTACACTCCCGGAAAATATTCTTCCTATCGCAAGCCTGCCCACATAGTCGTTATAGTCAATATTTGTTACAAGTAACTGGAGCGGCCCCTTTTCGTCTCCCTCAGGTGGAGGTATGGTATCAAGGATGAGATCAAAGAGCGGTTTCAGGTTATCTGATTCCTTATCAGGGTCGAGTGTTGCTGTCCCCCTCTTGGCATTGGTATAGACGATGGGGAACTCAAGCTGGTCTTCCGTGGCGTCAAGATCGATAAAGAGGTCGTAAACCTCGTTCAGCACCTCCTGGATCCGTGCATCGGACCTGTCTATCTTGTTTATTACGAGAATCGGAGGCAGTCCCAGTTCAAGGGCCTTCTTTAATACGAACCTCGTCTGTGGAAGAGGCCCCTCGGAGGCATCCACCAGCAGCAATACCCCGTCGGCCATCTTCATCGTCCTCTCAACCTCACCACCAAAATCGGCGTGACCCGGTGTATCGATGATGTTTATCTTAACACCGTTATACTCAACAGCGGTGTTCTTGGCCATTATGGTTATCCCCTTCTCACGCTCAAGGTCAATGTTGTCCATCACCCTTTCCTGTACTTTTTCGTTTGAACGGAATATCCCGGCCTGATGGAGCATCCCATCCACGAGAGTCGTCTTCCCGTGGTCAACGTGGGCTATAATCGCAATATTCCTTATATCGGTTCGTTTCATTTTTCCTCTTTTCCTGGATCAATGGTCTTTTTGCTTCAAAAAGTTATCAGGTTATCAGGCTATTGAGTTATCGGGTTGCCCGGCCTTTAACCCGGTCCCGGCCTGTCTTTCAATCCATCCCTGCCGCTCCGGTTTTTGCCTCTCACCAAATCACCTTGATCCCACTGTAGGCACGTATTCTCCTGTCTGATGTTATCAGAGGGACCTGGAGAAGCCGGGCGGTGGCTACAATAATCTGGTCAGCCGGGTCCTGATGAAATCCCTTCAGGGAGCAACTCTCCACACACACCTCCGGCTCAAGGTGAGAAACAAATATCTCATTCCCGGAGAGGGACCTGGTTATCCATTCCAGCAAGGGGATGGAGAAGGCGATCCTCCCCTTCTCAGTGAGTTTACAGAGTTCCCAGATTGATATCGCCGATATCCACTTTCTTCGAGCCTTCTTAATCGTCCTGCTTGCCTTTGGTGAAATCTCGTCAAAGGCCTCAATGCTCAACCATATCCATACGTGGGTGTCCAGCAGGACCTCACTCACCGGAGTGCCTCCCACTCATCCTCTGCTACCGGAGACACAATATCCCCAAGAAAAACCACTGTCTCTTTAAGGGAGACCTTATCTCCTGCCTCGTAGGGTCTTACCTCTGCAATGGGAATACCTTTTTTGGTTATCACAAGAGGTTCCTTCCGGTTATGCACATCCTCTATGAGTCTCAGGCACTTTGCCTTGAACTCTGAGACAGAGATTTTCTTCACTTCCGACCTCCCGCTCTTTCATCTTTTATAGACCATAGTCAAGTGACTATGGTCATCTAATAATAACAAATTCCTTAAGGTTATTACAAATCAGTCATATATAGAGACTTAACCTTCCAGTTGCATAAATTCCCACTGAAGGGCGGGGGGCATACACTCAGGGTGCCTTCCGGCAAGACCTTGCCGCGCCATGCACCCCCTCTTAGTCGTCCTTTCCTGTACTCCACCCCACGGTGTGTTCCTGACCTCCGTCTCCAGGACAAAAGCGGAAATATCAATAGTCCCCTTGCGTTGGAAGGCACCGGAGGGTATTCCCCCTGCCCTTATCCATGTTTTTTGCAACGTCGAGGTTAATACTCCCTCTCCCCGAATATGGCCGTTCCCACTCTCACGATCGTTGCACCCTCCTCAACGGCCACTTCATAATCCCCTGACATCCCCATTGAGAGTTCCCTGAGCTCGTACCCTGCATCAATGAGACGGTCCCTAAGCTCCCGGAGCCTTCTGAAATAGGGCCTCGATTCCTCAGGGTCCGGGGAGTAAGGGGGTATCGTCATCAGGCCCAGTGGTTCCAGATTAGAAAATCCCAGATAATCGGCTATATCCCTTTCCAGTTCTTCCGGGGACATTCCGCTTTTCGTCTCCTCAGGCGAGAGCTTTACCTGAAGGTATATCTTCTGCATCTTTCCCGCCTCTCGGGCATACCGGTCAATCCGCTCCGCAAGGGAGAGAGAATCGACAGACTCGATCAGGTCGAAGAGTTCCACCGCCAGTTTTGCCTTGTTCTTCTGGAGATGGCCTATCATATGCCAGGAGACTGTCTCGGGGATCTCTCCCGCAAGGGCCTCCATCTTTTTCTCTGCCTCCTGGACCCTGTTTTCTCCGATCAACCTGATGCCAGCATCAATCGCATCTTTTACCAGCTGAGGGGAGACCGTCTTTGTGACCGCCAACAGCCTGACCTCCGAAGGGTCTCTCCCCGCACGCATCGCCGCATGGGAGATCTTCCTGTATACCTCGCTTATCCGCTGTATGAGATCCATGGTTGCCTCCTTCAAGATGCTGCCGATCCAGTCCAGAATATACCTTCCAGTTGCATAACTTCTCACTGAAGGGCCTCATGTTTATGCAACATTAAGTTAATTCTACCCCGGATATTCTATACAAAGGAAGGTCGTTCCATCAAAAAGGCCCTGGGGCTTCAATTCTCCATCGCACATGTTTTATTATGTTATGGGCCATGGGATACCTTACAAGACGGAGCAGGGGCAAGCAGCCCTCACTCTTCCCTGAAATACCTGAAACTCACCGAATGAACAGGATAATCAGGGATCTTCAGGCTATTACGGGCAGAAAGGTGGAGATCACCCTGACAGACAACCGGGTCTCCATGATCAGTTTCCGGAGAGAAAAGGGAAAGGTCCACCTCAGACTCCAGAGAATATTCCTTGATGCCCCCTCTGATGTCATCAAGGAGATAGGACGCCTCATCACTGCCAGGGGACGGATAACCACTCCTGAGATCAACGAGTTCATAAGAAAAAACCGTTCCAGAATAAAGCAGAAACCCCCTCTTTCTCCCAGAATCAACCCCCGGGGCAGACACTTCAACCTCCAGGAGATATTCGACCGTCTGAACAGGGATTACTTTGGCGGAAGCATAAAGGCACGGATCACCTGGGGAAGACGCTCCCCCGGCCGGTCCGTCAAGAAGCGGACCCTTGGGAGCTATAGCCAGGAGAGCAGGATTATCAGGATCAACCCGATCCTGGACCGCCCCGGCATACCACGGTATTTCATGGATTACATCGTCTATCATGAGATGCTTCATGTCAGATTCGGTATAAAGGTGGAAGGAGGAAGGCAGGTCATCCATCCGCCCGAGTTCAGGACAGAAGAGAAGAAATTCAGACAATATCAAAGGGCAATCGAGTGGGAAAAGAGGATTCGATGAGATGAAGGCACTGCTCCAGAGGGTAAGTGAGGCATCGGTGGAGGTCGGGGGCCGAAGGGTCGGAAGCATCGGGAAGGGCCTGCTGATTCTTCTCTGTGCTGAGAAGGGAGACACTGACAAAGACCTCTCCTATACCCTGAGAAAGGTCCTGAACCTCCGGATCTTTGAAGACCAGGCCGGAAAGATGAACCTCTCCGTGAATGATATCGGCGGAGAGATCCTTGTCGTCCCCCAGTTCACCCTTGCCGCCCGTGTAAAAAAAGGCAACAGGCCCTCCTTCGATGATGCAGAGGCTCCTCAAAGGGCGGAGGAGCTCTTTAACCGGTTTGTTGAAGCCCTCACCAGCGAGGTCACCAAAGTGGAAACGGGGAGATTCGGCAAGCACATGAAGGTAAGCCTCCTGAATGACGGGCCTGTAACAATAATGGTAGACTCCAGTCTCTGACCTTTTCTTTACTTACAGTTGCATAAATTGTCCCTCAGAGGCGGGGGTGGTCGATACGACTAAATGCACTCACGGAGCCTTCTCACTCTGTCTCGATTCCCGGGGGTGCGCTCTGCAATTTTTCATTATCAACACCTGATGGTTCATGAAAGCGCATCCCTGTGTCGGCCCGGCGGAAACCGCCCGGTCTTTTCTACCCAAAAACCCCTTTTGCAACTGATAAGGACTCTTAAGGCACCGTCCATAACAGACTTTCTCTACTCAGACACAACCGGAGCTTTATAATGAAAAATTGCAGAGCACACCCCCGGGATCATACCGTATCGAAGATGTTTTCTGTCACATCCGCTCGCATAAGCTCCTGTGCATATTCATCTCTCTGAAATCAGATCCCAGTGAGCTACTCACCTCAGTCTCAGAAAGACAAGCGGAAATGCAGATAATCCCCTTTCGTTGAAAGGCCCGTGAGGGGATTTAGTCGTATCGACGCCCCCTGCCGGACCCTGGTTTTTGCAACGTTAAGGTTTAGTCTAAAAGAAAAACTTTCCTGCCCCTCTCCCCCTAAAGTTTTCTCCCCGGCGTCCGATAAAAGAGACAAAGGAGGTCGGATGCCATGACAACTTTAGGGATCATTCCAAGGAACTTTTCACTCAGGTTAACAGTCACCGTCATTGCCATAATCGCAATCGGCGTGACAGTGACGGGGATTCTGCTCTATATCAGTTCCCAGGTCTTTATAGGACAGACCTATACGGAAGGCCTGAGAAACCTCGCCCAGATGAAGGAAATCCTTCTGCAGAAAAGTATCATCATATACCTGGTTACCTCCTTTTTCATCATAGGGGGGATCGTGTTTCTTACACTCTTCTACTCCCACAGAGTTGCAGGCCCGCTCTACCGTCTCGGGGTCTCGGCAAGGACCATAGCTGGCGGTAATTACACCCTGAGGGTAAAGTTGAGGGACAAGGATGTTGTTCATCCCCTTGCAGAATCACTGAACTTTCTTACAGAACGGTACAGAAAGAGGATGGTACTGCTTGCCGAAAGGGTCGCGGGGGTGCGGGAAGCAGCTGAACATGTTGCAGCGCTTTCTCGCAAGGACGGTAATGGTGAGTTCGAGCGGGCGATAGACCAGCTTTCCAGGGCATCGGAAGAACTCAAGAAAGCGATGGCGGATATCAAGATATGAAGGCAAGGGTTATCATAGGGACACTTGCAATCCTCTTACTCTTTTTCTCAGGAGTTTACAGCCTCCTCGAAGAGCCTCACAGTTTCACTGAAGATGAATGCATGAGGTGCCACCTCACAGAGCCCCAGGGAAAGACCGGTCCCCTTCCACTTGTGGCTCGGGAGAGTGAACTCTGCAGCGACTGCCACGATGTATCGGAGTCACTCCTGACTCATCCTGTGGACGTGACTCCCGAGCATACGAGGATACCGGCTGATATGCCCCTTTCCCTTGAAGGCACCCTTACCTGCTCCACCTGCCACGACATTCATTCCTCATACAGAACCCCCTTCGGCACCCCTTCCCATTTCCTGAGGAGGCAGGTCTCGGGACGGCAGTTCTGCATAATATGTCACCGTGAGAGCGTTGGGGGAGAGTCCCTCAGCCATGCAGAGGTGATAGAACAGGCTCACTTCAAGTCGAGGTATTACATTACTGACAACTCCAGAACGATCGATGATGTCTCTGCAGAGTGTCTATCCTGTCATGACGGCTCAGTCGGCAAACTCTCCGTCATAGGTGTCGGTAACTGGTCCCATTCGGAGGGCTTCATGAGCTATGACTCAGGCACCCACCCGATAGGCGTGAGTTACAGGGATGCCTTCAGAAAGTCACCAGACGGATTCCGGCCCCCCTCAATGCTGGATGAAAGGATAAAGTTAGTAAACGGACAGGTCAGCTGTATCTCCTGTCACAACCTGTATGCAGAAACACCAATGAAACTCGTGATGTCAAATGAGAAGAGCAGGCTCTGTCTTGCCTGCCATATAAAATAATAAACCGAACCA
Source organism: uncultured Thermodesulfovibrio sp. (assembly GCA_964542175.1). Classification (GTDB taxonomy): domain Bacteria; phylum Nitrospirota; class Thermodesulfovibrionia; order Thermodesulfovibrionales; family JdFR-85; genus WFTX01. The sequence goes on from CAZITN010000008.1 coordinate 14,905, forward strand.
GGGAGGTAGCAGTGAATAAGAAACCCTACAGAAGAAGACATTATTTCATAAACAGATATTTTCAGGGCCGTTTTATCCTCGTCTTCGTTCTCCTTGCCTCCATCGGCGGGGTGATCGCCATCGGCCTTTTCAACTTCTTTGCCTACAGAAAACTGGACAGGCTGATGTACTCCATCCACATTCCGGCAAGGAATATAAATGAACTCCTCTCTGCTGATCTCATCTATGCGAATCTCTTCGCCTTCATGTTCGTCCTGCTCGTCTTCTTCATAGCCATGAACCGGCTTGCTATAAAGATATCAGGACCCCTCTACCGGATCAAAAAGGATCTTGAAAGCATCGCGGCAGGTGATCTCAGCTTCAATATCACCCTCCGGTACAAGGATGAATTCAAGGACTTTGCAAATGAACTCAATATCCTTGTTGAGAAACAGAGAGAACTCTTCGGTACATTGAAAAGAGAGATAGAGACCGTTGACCGCTATACCCGTGAGGCGGAACGGTATTATCCGAAACATGATATGGTGGCATTGAAGGTAAAACATCTCCTTTCCCACCTGAAGAACATAGAAGAAGAGATCAGCAAGATAAGGACATGAAGACCGGCTGGGTCATAGCCGTTTCCCTTGCCCTTGTCTTCAGCCTTTCAGGGAAAGCCCTTTCATCCCATAACGACATCACCCGGATAAGATGCCTTTCCTGTCACGTAAAACTCCCCTTCAACAAGATCGCCGACACATTCAGCACCCGGTCTATAGAAGTCTGTCAGGACTGTCACAGGAAGGAGATGATCCTTTTTTCCCATCCCGTAGGGATGCCGGTGGGGATTAAGCTCCCAAAGGACCTGCCCCTGAGTGAAGACGGGAAACTAATCTGTATCACCTGTCATACCTTTCACAAGTCCAATTATCTGCCCGGCTACAGGGAAAAGACCTACCTTCGAAGAAGCGTGCTCGGAAAGCGGTTCTGCCTCAACTGTCATGAAAGGGACCCCCTTGTTCCTGCAGTGGAGAGGACAGGTACTCACAAGAGCAGAGACGGTTACAGAGGACGTAGATAAACACAGAAACCAGACGGCCCATCACGGATAAAAAACAATCCTGAATCAAGGATATACGCTTTTTTTCAGCATGGACCTGCCTTTTGTTTCATCAAACCCCTTCTGTAATGTTAAAATATTTATTCTGCTTCATGATAACAGGAGTTTGAGAAACTGAGAAAACCTGACGGAGGAATGAGGAAGATGGAGAACCAGAAAATCGTTGAAGAGATAATGAGGCTGAAGGAGGACCGGAATGCAATAATCCTTGCCCATAACTATCAGCGGGATGAGGTTCAGGAGATAGCAGACTTTACCGGAGATTCCCTCGAGCTCTCAAGGGAGGCTGCGAAGATGGAGTGTGATCTGATAGTCTTCTGCGGCGTGAATTTCATGGCAGAAAGCGCCTCCATCCTCTCGCCTGAGAAGACCGTACTCCTTCCCGAACTGGAGGCAAACTGTCCGATGGCGGAGATGATCCGTGTGGAAGGAGAAAGGAAGGTCTGGAAGAGCTTTCCAGGCTACAGGGAGCAGCCCGCCTTTGTCTTCCCCCATGATTTTACACTCAGGGACATGAGGGAGAGTTACCCCGATGCACCGGTAGTGACCTATGTGAACACCACCGCTGATGTGAAGGCGGAAAGCGACATCTGCTGTACATCTTCCAACGTGGTCAAGGTGGTTGAGTCCCTCCCAGTGGATCAGGTGATCTGTATCCCCGACCGGAACCTGTCTGCCTGGGCCGCAAAAATGACCGGGAAAAAAATCATCTCCTGGGACGGTTTCTGCCACGTCCATGACAGGGTGACCGCCGAGGATGTGGAGAAGGCGAGGAAGGAGCACCCCGACGCCCTCCTTATGGCACACCCTGAATGCAGGCTCGAGGTCCTGGATCTTGCAGATCATGTGACAAGCACTTCAGGCATGCTCAGATACGCAAGGAGTTCCGACCACAAAGAGTTCATAGTGGGCACCGAGGTTGGGCTCCTCTACAGACTCCGGAAGGAAAACCCTGAAAAGACCTTTCATCCCCTCAGGTCCGACATGATCTGCCCGAACATGAAGAAGACCAGACTCACCAGCGTCCTTACCGCCCTCAGGGAGATGAAGCATCAGGTGAAAGTACCGGAAGACATCAGGGTAAGGGCCGTAAAGGCGCTGGACAGGATGTTAGAGATAGTCTGAATGCCGCAAGGAGACGGAAAAAGGAGTTTCTATCTTCTCACCCTTGGCTGTCCGAAAAACACGGCCGATTCCGAGGAACTCTCAGGGCTTTTGATCTCCCAGGGCCTGAAGGAGGCGGAAGATCCTGAAGGGGCCGACATCCTCCTGCTCAACACATGCGGCTTTATCGAGGATGCCCGGAAGGAATCCATTGACGAAATTTTCAGGCTCATCCGGTTAAAGGGAAAGACGAGGCAGCTGATAGTATTCGGCTGCCTTGCCCAGCGATACAGGGACGAGTTAATGAGGGAGATCCCTGAGATCGACCTCCTCTTCGGCGTGAACGAGGAAGAGAGGATTCTCCAGGAAGTCTCTGGAAATGGCTCTCTCCCGACCCCCGATCCGGTCAGTCAGCCCGGCCGTTCATCAGCATATCGTTACCTGAAGATAGCCGACGGCTGTAACCGGGGTTGCAGCTTCTGCGCAATCCCCTCCATAAAGGGGCCCTTCAGCAGCCTTCCACCGGAAAAACTCCTCGTGAAGGCCCGGCGGTTCATCTCCTCCGGGGCAAGGGAGATCATACTCGTTGCCCAGGAAACCACATCCTATGAATGGGACACCGGGAAATACAGGCTGGAGGACCTTGTCCGGGACATAACCCGGATAGGGGGGAACTTCAGGGTGAGGCTTCACTACTTTTCCCCCTATGCGGTAAGAGACGAGCTTCTCGAGGAAATGGCCCGGAACCCGAAGGTGTGCAAATATGTAGACATCCCCCTCCAGCACTCGGAGGAGGGAGTGCTCCGACTCATGAGAAGGGGAGGCAACCGGGATTTCTTCAGGGGTCTGATAGGAAAGATCAGGAAGATCGTCCCCGGCGTAACCCTGAGGAGCACCTTCATAGTCGGCTTTCCCGGTGAGACGGAGAGGGACTTCGAAGGGCTCCTTGATTTTGTGGAAGAGATGGGCTTTGACCGCCTGGGTGCCTTTCTCTACTCAAGGGAGGAGGACACACCGGCCTGGCCTCTTGGAGACCCTGTCCCCATTGAAGTAAAGGAAAAGAGATACCATGAACTGATCTCCCTCCAGGAAAGGATTTCACTCCGGAAGAACCTCGCCCTTTCAGGCAAAAGATTGAAGGTACTGGTTGATGAAACTGACGGAGGGGATGCAATCGGGAGGCATGAAGGCCAGTCCCCGGAGATCGACGGGGTCACCCTGATACGGAAGGCTGGGGGGATCAGGCCTGGAGAGTTCATTTATACGATTATCACCGGCGGAAACGAGTATGACCTTGAGGGGGTCCCGGCATGAGGAAGAGGGGACTGACCATTCATATCATCCTCTTTATCCTTACCGTGGTCTCAACGCTGATCGCAGGTGCCCTCCAGAAGGGGATAAACATCCTGGAGGAGCCCTGGAGGATTATCGAGGGGATACCCTTCTCCGTCTCCCTCCTTGCCATACTCCTGACCCACGAACTCTCCCACTTCTTTGCCTCCCGCCGTCATCATACACATGCAACGCTCCCCTACTTCATCCCGGCACCATCTATTATCGGCACCTTCGGCGCCTTCATCAAGATGAAGTCACCCATCAGGACAAGGGAGGCATTGATCGACATAGGGGCCTCAGGCCCCATAGGCGGCTTCATCGTGGCACTGGTCGTTACGGTCATAGGACTTGCCCATTCCGAGGTAGTCACACTGAAGGATACTGAGGTAGGCCTCCTGCTGGGTGATTCCATCCTCTTTTCTGCCCTTACGAAGGCGGTCCTCGGGAGCCTTCCCGAGGGGAAGGACGTCATGCTGAGCCCCGTGGCCTTTGCAGGCTGGATAGGCTTCTTCGTCACCTCCATGAACCTCCTCCCCATAGGCCAGCTTGACGGGGGACATATCGCCTATGCACTCCTGGGTGAGAGAAATCACCGGAAGGCATCCATATTCTTTGCGACCATCCTTGCCCTTGCCGGGATAGGGAGGCTCTACCTCTACAGCAGCTTCTTTACAGGAACCCCCTTCGGGGTCCTCAGGGACTACCTCTGGGAGGGGTGGGCTGTCTGGGCATTCCTCCTCTACATGCTCGGGCTGAGACACCCGCCTGTTCTCTTCTGGGAAGAGCCCCTTGACAGGAGGAGAAGATTCATCGGCTGGCTTTCTCTCCTTATCTTCTTCCTCACCTTCACACCCGTGCCTTTCAGGATGTCCTGATCTCCGCCTGTAACCTTTTTGTAACCTCTCCTGTGGTATAAGAAAAACATGCAGACCTTTGAACCTTCCTGTGAGATATTGCCACTAAGAGACAAAAACTAAAAAGGGAGGTACGGAACGAATGCATTGGAGGAAAACAAGACATTGGGCAGTACTTCTGGTCTTCCTCCTGGTCTTTCAACAGACCCTTGCATTTGCAGGAGGGAGGCAGAAGGGAAAGGTAAGGATTCACTCAGTGAGTCAGAGGCATGTAAAACTCAGGGCTGGCGCCCCAACGGTCAGGATCAAGGTCAGCGGACGGAACCTGGACACCATCTCTTCAGTAGTGGTTCTTCTTAACAACATGCCCACGAATTTTGTAAAGGCATCTCTTGGGCCACCACACAAGAACCGCCGAAACCTCAGGCTCAGGGCGGCAAAAAATGCACCTACAAAGTGCTGTTACACCATTCAGGTCAGGTCAGGCGGTTATCAGACCATTATACCAACGAATCTGCTAAGAATCGAAACCGTATCAACTGCTACAGCCAGCCCCCTTTTACCGAAGAATACAAAGAAACCCCAGGAAAAGACCACTGCCAGCGCTCCAGTGGTTAAAAAACCTACATCGCCGATACAGAAACCCACTAACAGGAACTTTGTGCATGCTGTAACTTCAAGCAAAAGCCAGGCATTCGCTAATGCAAAAAGTACAGGCAAGGCAATTTCCGAATCATCCCCGTCTGGCAGATCTAACAGGGAAATCAAAAAACAGGTAAGTCCTTTAAAAGGTTTTGTCAATAACTCTACAGGTGAAGGCAAACAAGGACCTGCTGAAGTAATAATAGTCTTTGATGGTCAGAAGTTGGGCAGCCTGATAGTCCATAAATTGCAGGATAGGTTCCAGAAACTGAGCAGTGCTGAGAAGGAAGAGTTCAGGAAAGAGTTTGAGGAAATCAGGATTGCAGGTGATACAAACGCAAAGATAGCCAGATTTAATGCATTTGTCGGTAAGTATCTGAATCAAGGAGACTTTAGCAGAAATGATGTGGAGAGTGCCCTTAAGGGGGTGAATATTGGAGGAATATTTCATCCTGTAGGTTCATTAGGCGGTATTTCCCAGATAACAAGACAGTATGGAATAGGAGAGAGCGCCTTAACACCAGTTCAAAGTGGAGATAATCTTGTTCGGAGTGTGTATAACCTGATAACGAATAGGCCCTCAAGGACGGATATGGCCGGGAGAAGGCGCCTTGGAAGACGCCATGGTACTAGTCATGGAGGGAGTAAAGGTAATAAAATCCCTGAAGTAACAATTTGTATAGATTGTGGGAAAGATACACCTATACCTCCTACCCCTTCGCCGGATAACCCAGTTACAATAATACATTTTGTTGATAAAAATGGTAATCTGCTGTTTACGAAGGCGGTTAGTAATAAAAGTATTGTAAAAGTTGAGCATAATAATATGACAGTTAGACGAGGCGGGTCTGATTCTGGTGACAGCAGCAGCGGGAAAAAAGATGAAGAGCTTAAAATTACTATTGAGATGGGAGAGATTGAAATATTACCAGAGAGTGAGGCTAAGAAAGGTCACACTTCAGGTGGCTCTGACAAAGGTTCTTCCGACAGTTCAGGTGGTTCAACCGGCGGATCAGACGAAGGCTCAACAGGTGGCTCATCAGGAGGCTCCAGTGAGGGTAGTTCTGGTGGTTCTGATGAAGGATCCTCGGGAGAGTCTGAGGGCTCCTCCAGTGGTTCCGATCAAGGGACTTCCGACGAATCAGGAAGTTCTGGTGAGGGTTCGTCTAAGGAAAAAAACGAAAAAGAAAAAAAAGATGAATCCGGCATGCCGAACCCGATGGATTATAGTCCCGAAAGGGGTACTGGCCCTCAAACGGAGGAAGAGTGTGCCCGCCGATGTGCTCCACAGGACTACACCTGGATGCAAAATACCTGCTACTGTGGTGGTGAACCTTCTCAGGGCATAAAACAGCCTGACGGGGATCCTGTAAGACCAGCGCATTTACCAGTGCCTTCGAAGGACGAGACAAAAGCCTTTCTGAAAGGCAAAACGCAGACTCAGATTCATACAGAGGGCCCCGAGGGCGGAGAACTCCCTGGTGGCCTTGGCGATATTGGTCATGACACTGCCCCATCAAGAGCACCAGCGCCACCGGTAAATCCACCGGCAGGAGATGAAGGCAAGCCACCTGTTGATGCTCTTGGTGGAGGGAATCCTGCCAGCAACCCTGGCGTAGGGCCCTGTCAAAACTGTGATTAGGTTTCACACCTTTCATGGAGGCAGGCCATTCATCTGGCCTGCCTTTTTTAATTATCTGTAACCGTTTTGTAACCTCCTTTGTGCTATAGATATAAACTAAAGACTAAATCTTAGAGGGGATGATATATGAAGAATGATCAGGAAGAAAAAAGACGGGTCTTTATTATCAGGATCTTCAGGTGGGGGACAGGGACAGATGACACACTGTTGGGTACGATTGAGGATGTAAGGGGAGTGAGGAAGGGTGTCTTCAAGACAGGCAAAGAACTGCTTAATTGGCTCTTCAGCCATAAAAACAACGAAAAAGGGAGGAGGTACTCATGAAAAGAATTTTTGTTTCAAGAACACTTTGTATTCTGTTTCTGTTAATGAGCATCAGGGCATGGGTATGGGCGGCAGATCTCTATGTATCACCTTCCGGTTCAGGAACAGCGTGCACACAAACAACTCCATGCGCCTTTCAGCAGGCCCTTGATATTGCCTCTTCAAATGGTGAGGATGACACAATTCATGTATTGCCAGGAACCTATTATCCCTCTTCCACCCTTACATATACTCCAGCAAGCACTGAAAATTTTGCACTGAATATAATGGGGGATTCTCAGTCTACCTCAATACTCGATGGACAAAGCTCTATCCAGATAATGAATTTCTATTCCGGAGGTCTGCCTGATGACTCTAACGTCACCTTCAATCTGCAAAACCTCACTTTCCAGAATGGCTCAAACCCGGATCCGTCTGGCACAGGAGGGGGGATATATATAGCAACAAAAGATGGCGGTGTAATTCTGCAGGATATCCATTTTACAAGCAACACCGCAGATTTTGGGGGTGGTGCATACATTACTTCAAGTTCAACAGGCAGTGTCAATGTGAATAATTGTACTTTCGTTAGCAATGGAAGCAATACCCGGACGCGGAATGGTGGAGGGTTGTCGATACATACTGATACCGGTCCAGTCAGTGTGCTGAACAGCATCTTTACAGGTAATCAGATCAGTCCATCAGGGACAACTGCAGGAGGTGGAGCCAAAGTTAGTTCAAATCTTGGAAGCATCGAAGTGGGAAACTGTGTCTTTTCGAATAATTTCGCAGTATGGGGAGGCGGGTTGCTTGTGGATTCCATGCTCGGTGATACAGTAGTGTATAACAATATATTTTATGATAATTCTGCTAATGAAGGAGGCGGGGCATATGCAGCTAATGAAGTTGGAGGAAATGTGAGATTTACAAACAACACCTTTTACAACAACCAGTCTTCGGTCACAGGTGGTGGTATGACAGCAAGTTACCTTGCCGACAACTCTTACCTGGACTGCTATAACAACATCTTCTGGAATAACTCATCAAAGTACGGAAGCGACATTTATGTTGAAACTGATATCGATGATAACAATGTGGCTGCTACAGTCAATTGCTTTAATAATGATCTCTCAGATATCAGCGTGACTGATCCAAATAATTTTAATCAGGGGAATAATATAAACGCAGACCCGCTTTTTGCTGATGCTGCCAATGGCGATTTCCATCTAACGGCAACATCCCCCTGCATAGACGCAGGAGACAACAATGCACCTTCCCTTCCCGGAACGGATTTTGAAGACGACCCCCGCATAATCAACGGCACGGTTGACATGGGAGCGGATGAGTATGAAACACAGCAGACAGGACCCACGGCTGTTCCCACCATGAATGAGCGGGGTATGATAATCTTTATCATCCTTGCAGGACTGTCCGGTTTATCCTACATGAGAAAAAGAAAGGGGATCTGACTGCCCCTTGTCAGGATTCATTCTCCCGGGATGGGAGCACTCCACCTCCCATCCCGGTTTACCCTTTATGCGGGCATATAAGGTTCCTGCCGAAATATTGACAAATCCCCCCTTTCGTCATATAATTTAAAAAGGGACAGGACGGGGCGCTATGCTCCTTCAAAACCCTTATAAACAACAACTCTTTTTCAGTGATGAAATACCAGCATTCTGAAAAGGGGCCCTCCTTAAGAGAAGATTATCACTCATGCCTCCGGAAGGGTGATCTACATGGATACCTTCAGGCCCTTTCAGAAGAAGGTCTTACCTGGTGGTTCAATATGGATATCCCGGCCATAACAACCCACATTGCAGCCCTTGAATCACTTTCTGCATCCAGGAAAGATCTCCCTCTGAGAATAAGATTCCTGGTGGATGCGTCGCGGCAGATGATCCCCACTGAAAGGATGGAGGAATATTACAGGGAGTTTATCCGCTCCGGCGACCTTGAGGCTGCTTCGGCAGCCGCAGGCGCCGCTGTTGCATCCATCTGGGACAGTGGAACTGAATTCCGGAGATACAGCCCCTGGTATGCGCGTATATTATTCCTTATCGAGAAAGAGATTTCACCCCTCGCAAGGGCCTCCCTCTACGGATTCAAATCAATTATAGAGGCGACAGGTCTGGGTGACCTCGACAGGGCTGTTCAAAGCGGGAGGAACCTCCTTTCCTGGGCGGAGAAGGCCCGTTCGAACTCATTGAGGACCTTTTTTGCTGCTTCAGTCTGTTACTGCCTCATCTGGCAGGGAAGGCTCTCTGAGGCTGACCTCATCCTCTCTGACATGCTCCCCCTCTGTGATCTCCCGGACACCTCCCTCATATGCAGTATCTACTTCCGGATCAGCCAGGGATTCTTTTATGCAGTAAAAGGAGATTTCAACAAGGCGCGGACCATACTGGATGTAATTCGGGAGATTCCCCTTTTCGACAATCTTCCGCCGCCTGCCTTCTATCTCACTTACGGCCACCTGCTCTATGCACTATCCTGCAATGGAACCGAGGAAGAGATAGACAGGGCAGCCGAAAAGATCAGGAACCGCGCCATCCCTGAACAGAACTACTTCAACCATACATACATCCACTACAGCCTGGGTATTGCATACCTCGGGACAGGAATGACCGGAAAGGCCCTTGTACACTCTGAAGAGGCCCTGAGGAGAGGTATTCTGAGTGAAAGCCCTATTGCCGAATACCTCCCTGCCCTGCTTTACGGGCAGGTCCTTTCCGAACTTGGAAGGGATGAGGATGCCATGGCTCATCTGAGAAAATGGATTATAACATGGGAAGAGACGGGATTCAGCCTTCTTGCCTCATCAGGAGCCATGGAGGTCTCCCGAATTCTTGTACAAAGAGGGGATATCAGGAAGGCAAGGCAATACTATGAAAGGGCACTCGGGCTACTGCCGGAGGGCGAGGAGCCAGTTGTACTTAACAGGAACAGGGAATTTCTGGAAAGGCTCCGGCACACTCTCTACCCTCCTGATAAAGAGGTGGAAATCATTTCCGGTTGTGAAAACAGGCCCGTCTTCATCACCACCTTCGGAGATCTCCAGTTGAGGATATCTGATACTGTTATTTACGACCGCAAATGGAGGGGAGAGCGTACCCGGGCACTTCTCAAGGCGCTGATCGTATTTGGAGGCACAAAGGTCTCCTATGACCTTCTTATAGACCTGTTCTGGCCTGATACACCCGGCGATGTAGCAGAGAACAACCTGAAAGTAACACTATCAAGACTGAGAAAAATCGGCTGCCGGCAAGGAGAAAGACCACTTCAGTGGATACTCGTCAAACAGAAAAAAATCTCCCTCGCACGCCCCCTCTGCACAGTGGACTCCATACTCTTCAAGGAAACACTGGAAGAGGCGTTCAGAAAAAGACCCGACCCTCTCCTTCTGATGAGCGCTCTTGACCTCTACAGGGATGACTTCCTGGCAAGAGACTATAGTGAGACCTGGATCATACGGCACCGTGAGATATTGAGAGAAGACTTTATAAAGGCAACCATTCTTCTTGCTGAACTCTGCATGGACAGAGGGGACCTCGATTGCTGCATCCCCTACCTCTATCACGCTGTCAAGCGGGATCCGTTGAATGAGGAGATTTACGCCGCACTAATGAATGTATACATCAAAGGCGGTTACCCCTCCAGGGCCCTCCAGACATACAGGCAGGCTGAGAGCATACTGAGAGATGAGCTTGATATCTCCCCGGGAGCACGGTTGCAGGACCTTGCCCGAAAGGTGGGGCTGAAGATCTGACAGAAGAGCCCGTGATCTCGAAACATCCACTTACTTCCCTATACAGAACCGGCCGAATATATGCTCAAGTATATCCTCTGTGCTCACCTCGCCCACTATCTCGCCAAGGGACTGAAGGGCCTCCCTGAGTTCAATCGAGACTATTTCCAGCGGGGCATTCTCCCTCATAGCCTTAACTCCCCTTTCAAGGCCCTCAATGGCAATGTCCACGGCATTTTTATGCCTCAGGTTCGTAATCATTATGCCTTCATCAAGGCTCCGGTTGCCGAGCACGAGGGCCTCCATCTTCTCCCTGAGTTCTTCAAGGCCCTCACCGGTCTTTGCCGATATCCTGACCGATGGGACCCCCTCAGGGAGTTCATCAGTTGCAAGCCGGGCAGGAAGGTCCCTCTTGTTCAGGACCAGCAGTGTCCTTCTGTCACGCACCTTCCTCAATACCTCCTGGTCTTCAGAATGAAGAGGCTCCGAAAGGTCAAATACCGCAAGCACGAGGTCAGCCCCCTCGATCGCCCTCAGGCTCCTTGCCACCCCTTCCCTCTCGGCAAGGTCATGGGTCTGCCTGATCCCGGCAGTATCCATGATCCTCAGCGGTATCCCCTTGAGGCTGAGGGACTCCTCGATCACATCCCTCGTCGTCCCCGGGATCTCCGTAACTATCGCCCTTTCTTCCCTGATGAGGGCATTCAGAAGGGAAGACTTGCCCACGTTGGGCCTTCCCACTATCGCCACTCCAAGGCCCTCCCGGAAAAACCTCCCCTCTTCGTAGGTTTCCGAGAGTATCCCCAGTTCCCTGAGCACTTCCTCAATTTTAAGAATAAGGTCCTCCATCAGATCCAGTTCTATCTCCTCTTCAGGAAAGTCTATGTACGCCTCAACTACGGCAACCACCTCTGTGATCTGATCCCTGAAGCGGGTGATCCTTTCTGAAAGCCCACCGGAAAGCTGACTCAGGGCAATCCTCCCGGACCTTTCCGTCTTCGCCCTTATCAGGTCCATGGTCGCCTCTGCCTGTGAGAGGTCGATCCTCCCGTTTATGAAGGCCCTGAAGGTGAACTCCCCCGGACCGGCAAGCCTCGCCCCCTCCCTCAGGGTAAGTTCAAGCACCTTTCTCAAGGGAAGGAGACCGCCGTGGCAGTTTATCTCCACCACATCCTCCCTGGTATATGTCGAGGGCGCACGCATCACCGAAACCAGGACCTCGTCAACAGGGTTCTCTGTGGCAGGATCAACGATGCTTCCGTGCAGGATTGTATGGCTCCGGACGGTCATGAGATCTTTCCCCTTTGATGAGCGGAAAAGCCGTGAGGCGATCGCTATGGCATCCTCTCCGCTTAAGCGGACTATCCCGATCCCGCCCTCACCGGGCGGTGTTGATATGGCGGCTATCGTATCATCAGGACTGTACATCAATTTCTATTTTAGCCTAATGCGGTCTGTTTTTCCATCAAGTTCAACCTTAACATTTTAAGACAGATCAGACTCACTGAGTTATGGAAAGAGGCCTGAGATGCCGTATGAGAGGTCAAGGGAGGAAAGCATGAACTTTTTTCATAATATTTCTTGTATTACGCAAGATATTTTGTGTATTATTCAATATGTCATTCAAGGTTCTCTTCACATGGATCGGGCACACAGACTTAAGGGCCTCACGGCAAGAGATACAAGAAGGGTTGGGGCCTATAGGACAAGCAGTAACTCAATTCACATTTACCCATGTGGTTCTTATTTCCAATTATAAAAAAGAAGAAGAAAAAAGATTCGTCAACTGGCTTAAGAGTAAGACATCAGCTAAAATTGTTCTTTATCATGTAGTATTAAGCAGCCCCACAGACTTTCAGGAGATCTATGAATCCGTAACATCGGCGTTGAATGATATAAAAAAGAAGCTCGGGACAGAAAAGATGTTGTTAACCTATCATTTGAGCCCTGGTACACCTGCTATGGCTGCAGTCTGGATTCTATTGTCAAAGACCTCTCATCCAGCCGGGCTAATTGAATCGTCTCCAGAGCAGGGAGTAAAAAATGTATCACTACCTTTTGAAATTTCAGCAGATTATGTGCCAGACATTATAAAACCTGCTGGTGATGACATTCTCAATTTGACGCAGGGACTGCCTCCAGAATCTCCTGAATTTGGCGCAATCATACATCGTTGCAGGAAAATGAAACGGGTTATCGCACAGGCGCGCCGCCTGGCTGTTTATGATGTTCCAGTCCTTATAGAAGGAGAATCAGGTACCGGCAAGGAACTCTTTGCCCGGGCTATTCATGCCGCAAGCACTAGAAAGAACAATCCATTTATAGCAGTAAATTGCGGTTCGATACCTCCCGAATTAGTGGAATCTGAATTCTTCGGGCACAAGAAGGGTTCATTTACAGGCGCTATAGCTGACAGAAAGGGTTTTTTCTCAACTGCTGATGGTGGCACTCTCTTTCTCGATGAAATTGGAGAACTGCCTCTTTCTGCACAAGTAAAGCTTCTTCGGGCCATCCAGGAGAACAAGATCACCAGAATTGGAGACAGCAAACCTATCTCCATAGATATAAGGATTATTGCTGCTACTAACCGTAACCTGATAGAAGAAGTGAAATCAGGGAAATTCAGAGAAGACCTTTTTCATCGAATAGCCGTAGGCATACTCCGCTTACCGCCGCTCAGGGACCGCCATGGTGACATTGACCCTGTCATTAATCATATTCTTGACAGCATCAACAAACAACTTGGGAACAGGCCAGGCTGGAAACATAAAAATCTTTCTGCAGGAGCAAGAAATCTTATACATCAACATGCCTGGCCAGGCAACATAAGGGAGCTTTATAATACCCTCACCAGGGCTGCTATTATGGTTGCAGGTGAGACCATAGGAACAGGTGACCTTCGTGATGCAATGATATCTTCAAGCAGTTATTCAAAAGACCGTTCGCAAATCCTCAATTGCAGTCTGGGCAATGGATTTAGCCTACCAGAAATTCTTAAGACTGTGGCAAGACATTACCTGGAGCGTGCTATGAAAGAAGCCAAGGGGAACAAGACGGAAGCTGCAAGATTGCTTGGCTTGCCAAGTTACCAGACCTTGTCGAACTGGTTGCACAAATATGATGTAAATTATACTGGCACATGATTTGCTTTTATTAAGACATGAACAAAAAACATAATACATCAAGCTCATCAAGATTCACTGAGAAGATGAACGAATGCCAAGGAGTTCTTTCAGAAGCCTATAATTTGTTCATAGGTGATACTGATGATGCGGGAATTCATAAATTACTGCTTGTGCTTATGTTCTATAAGCGTTTTGACGATCTTAAAGATGATAATGAATATTCAGGTAAGATCAGGCTTGACATTCCTGATGATTGCCGATGGAACCAGATGATTAAAGCCAAATCGGGTTATTTTAAGACAGTCCATAACAATTTCAAAAAAATCTGCTCAATGAATAACAACTTATCGTTGGATGTAGACCTATTACCCTCTCGCGTATGGGAAGCAGTTTTAGAAGGTAATCTTCAGTTGGCAGATGTTTTAAAAACAACAAAACCATCAATGGAATATGAAACAAAGAGTATTGCTGACATATTGAATATCGCACAGTATGATGGAAGTGTTTCAACTGCCACTCAGAAGGCTATTATAGATCTGTTCTCACAACTGGACCTGTCATGGAGTGCCATAAATCATGAAGAAATGTCAGATTTAATCTCTGCCTGGCTTAATGTAGCAGCAGAAGACATGGGCTTTTCCTTTTATGACAGAAGTAAAATAACCTTAAACGAAATTGAATTAGCAATACGGCTGCTTAGTCTAAGGCCGAGGGATTATTTTAGTGCAATAGATTGTGGTGCTGGCGATGCACTTGTGGCAGCAAATAAATTCGTAAAAGAACTTGCCTGCAAGAATATTCCTGGGACCCAATCGCCGGATTCAACAATAAGGATTGATGGTTCTGAGAGTAACACGGAAACAGTTGCTATTGGAAAGCTCAGATTGCTGCTTTCCGGAATGGATCCTGCCATCATAAAAAGCGGGATAGACCCTGCTAATATAAAAAGAAGTTTTAATTTTTATGATTACATTTTGCAAGTTATATCCAAAGAGGAAGACATTGAAGACTACCAGAAACCTTCTGTTCTATTCCTTAACTACAAGAACGGTGAATCTTTCAACCCAGATCTTGATAGGAAAAAGAAATTCACAAAGCTGAGATCAATAAAGGTTGAGAATAGAGTTATAAAATTTCCTGTATATGCAGGAGAATTGTACTACACCTTAATCATGTTAAAGCTTTTACCGGAAAATGGCAGGATGGGGGTGATAGTCCCTTTCAGGGTAATGTTTGATGAATCATGCCGGGAAGTATGGGAATTCCTTGTAGAGAAGGATTATCTTGAAAAAGTTGTGTTTTTTGATCTGCAGTCATTTCTGGAACGACAATATTTTTATAATCCCTATGTCCTGCTGATCCTGAATAAAAACAAAGCATCCTATAAGAAGGAAAGATTCCTTTTTGTAAATGTTCAACATAATTTATGGGGTGATTCTACTTTAGACCTTATACCAGACTCTGAGATTGAAAGGGTTTATAATGTCGCCAAAACGTTCAAAGGGAATGGTCATAACGAGATTATTATTGAGAAGGACAAAATTACACATAATAAATACAATCTTTTCCCTTTACTTTATTTCAAGCATCTGATAACAAACTCATCGAATAAGACTTTTCAAAAGTTTGTGCGGCTTTCGGATCTGGCTACTATAAGAAGCGGTCCAGGAAGTATCCAGCAGGCAACCGGACAGCTCTGCCCGGTTGCATATGTATCACCAAATGACCTTTCCACCGATATCAACCGTCCATTTCTCGACTTTGAAAAAATAGAAAAAAAATATATCAACAGGGAAGAGATGGAAAAATTTACTGTAAAGCGTCGTTGTATTCTTGTTTCATTAAGTCGCAAATATCTTAAAGTATCTATTTATGATCCGGAAATAGATGAACCTGTACTTCTGACACCAGATGTTGCGGCTATTTATCCAAAGGCAAAGAAGTTGGGTGTGGAATTCCTATACTATATGCTTTACGAGAATATTGTAAGGAACCAGATTTTATCCTTTTTGCATACGGATTCTGAAAATCTTCTCCCGACCCTTCTTCTTTTTAGATCACTTATGTTGCCTGTTCCAGAAAAATTAAAAAGTCAGCATAATTACATAGAGCAAAAAAAACGCGTGACTTATGAAAAACTTATATCAAACCGCGAGAAAGCATTGAACCGAATAGAAAAGTTCTACGGTGAAAAACTGAAGGCTGAGTTTGATGTTGTGAGGCACTTGGCACATAATATAAACCACTTGATATTTATGGTACAAGCACCTATAGAAAACACCTTCGAGTTTTTGCAGAAAAGAGGTCTATTAGATGAGACGCTTTATCGAAACACTTCAGACAATACTCATGTTATGATTCGTGACGAATTAGAGAAGGCTCTTAGATCTCTCGAAGAGATATACAAATGTTTAAGAAACACAAGGGACTTTATTGTTGAGGGTATAAAAGAAGGGGAGCTCGAAGAACTAGACATATGTGAATTTTTTAAGGAAATTAAACAGACTTACAGTAATCAAAAATTACAAGTTCAAATAATCTGTAATTTAAAACCTAAAGATCGAAAAATCCTCTTAAATAGATTTAGTTTTCAAAGAGCAATTGATAACTTGGTCAGCAATGCACAAATGCACGGACTAACAGAAAATAGAAATGAGATCAAATTAGAATTCGATATTGCTGAAGATGATGACAAGATAATTATACACTATACAAATAATGGAAAAAAATTCCCTAAGGACATGAGCAAAGAAGATTTCTTAGCTATTGGCAAAAAGGGGAAGAGTAGTTCAGGACAAGGATTAGGTGGTGCATGGATAAAGAGATTTATTGATGCACATAATGGTGAGTTTGAGATTGTTCGTGACGAGCACCCGTTACACTTCAAAATAGTTTTAATGAGGAGGAACAGTGAGTAAACAAAGACCTTTGAAGTTCCTTATTATTGATGATAAGAAGGAGTATGTTGAAACCTTGAATAGCAGAGCAGAGAAAAAGAGGATAATACTCTTATATGCGAGAACTCTTGAAGATGGCAAAAAAACCATGAAAACCAAAACGGGAAAAGAAATTTCAGGTGTGATACTGGATGCAATCTGCTTGAAAGACAGTAAACAGGAAGTGCCACATAAAAGCTTTATACCAAAGGCAATTAAATATTTTGAAAAAAGTCATCCTGAATTGCCGATGGCAATTCTTACAGGAGAGCCTGATGAATTCACACAATTGAAGGAATTTTACAAGGGAGAATTGAATGTTTACTCTAAAGGCCATGATGAAGATAATATGCTAAAATTTTTAAAAGAATCTGCTTTAATGCTCGACCGCAACAGAATAATAAATGCTTATCCTGACGTATTTGAAATAATAGAAAAACATATGGATATTGAAGCGGAAGAAGATTTGATTAAGTGCCTGAAGGATATGAAAAACAGTGAGAATACTCAGATAAAAAATAATTTGACATGTTTGCGCCGCTTGCTGGAAAAAGTTTTTAAAACTGCATATAAAATCAATCCAGAGATTGTTAAGATTGTTCCGGCAGATTATTTAAAGTCTAATGTTAAAGTACGGAAGATCATTGGGCATTTGAAAGATAAACATTATATAACGGAAAATTCTATAATTGCTAAATTTGCTGATACAATATACGGAATCGCAAGTGACTTTGGGGCTCATTCAACACAGGAAACTCCCGATTATCCACCTTCCAAATACACAGTACAGTCACTTACATTTGCCCTGCTTGATATGATATTATGGCTCGAAAAGATTAAAAAGATTAAAAAGAAGGAGGGGGTGTGAATCTGGATACTTTTTTTACCGAACATGGATGGGATGTAATCGACACAATTACGATACCTGCCAGAGAAGGGAAATATTACGAATATACTGATATAGGCTTATCAAGTTACTCTGTAATGCTTTCAGAAATAATATCGTCCTCGCAAGGAATCTATTTACATCAAAAAGAAGCAATAAAACACGTTTTAAGTGGCCAAAATGTATGTATATTCACGGGTACTGCCTCGGGTAAGAGTCTGGTGTTTCATATTTCTGCCATTGAGAAAATACTGGAAGATACCGATACAAAAGTGCTTGCAATTTATCCTTTAAAGGCACTGGGACAGGAACAACATAAAAGATGGACAAACGCTTTTAAATCAGCAGGGCTTAATATAGTGGCAGGGAGAATTGATGGTCAAACACCAATGAGTGAACGGCTGAATATCTTGAGAAAGAGTCAGGTTATTATTATGACACCAGACGTTATTCATGCATGGTTGATGTATAACCTGAATGAAAAGGCAATTGCGAATTTTTTATCCAGGGTATCACTTATAATTGTAGATGAAGTGCATAATTATACCGGTGTTTTTGGTAGCAATGCAGCATTTTTGTTCAGAAGAATGCAACATGTAATGAGTCTATTAGGGAATCGTCCCCAATACATTGCTGCATCAGCAACAATTAGTGATCCCGTTAATCACTTAAGGAAACTGTTCGGTGTTGATTTCCATTTAATTGATCAGAGTCTTGACTCCTCTCCTCAGTGTAAGATAACGCTTAAATTTATCGATAGTATAAAGACTAAAGATATGCTTACATCTATATCTGATTTACTCGAATTTATTACAAAAAATACTGAACACAAATTTATAGCTTTTGTTGATAGCCGAAAACAGGCGGAATATATAGCAGCCATAACTTCACGCATGCAGTTAAAAGATGACGACTTGAATTTCAATTACAACCACCTCCAAAGTCTAAGTATACTACCCTATCGCGCAGGATATGAGGAACATGACAGGAATTTAATTCAGGAACGATTGTCTCAGGGCTCTTTAACGGGCATTGTCAGCACAAGTGCCCTTGAATTAGGAATTGACATACCCTTCCTTACATTATGTATTTTGGTTGGTGTCCCCCATTCATCAACCAGTTTTTATCAACGAATTGGTCGCGTTGGAAGACAAAGAGACGGAGTAGTGATCGTCATAAATACAGGCGATATTTTCAGTGAAGACATCTTTAAAGAACCCAAAAAGATTCTTAATATGCCCCTCTCAGAAAGTGCATTATATCTCGAGAACCAACGAATACAATATATCCATGCACTCTGTCTGGCCAGGCACGGAGGCGAACATGATCAGATATGTTCCTATTTAAAGAAGAACGAAAATGATAATTTTGAGAACCTTATTGATTGGCCTGATGAGTTTATTGAATTATGCAAGGCGGAAAGAGTAGGTGTGATTGCTCCTGAACTTCAGGCAATGAAGGCTCAAGCAGGGGATGACCCAAATCACACTTTTCCACTAAGAGATGTGGATGTTCAATTTAAAGTGGAATACAAAAGAGGTCCAGACAGAAGACAGATGGGTTCATTATCATATTCACAATTACTGCGAGAAGCTTATCCAGGTGCTGTTTATTATTATACTTCAAAGCCTTACAGAGTATATCGAGTCAGAACAGGATCAAGAGTCGTTGAAGTCAGAACAGAAAAAAGATATGCTACAAAGCCTATATTTTTGCCGGCAATGGTTTTCCCTAACTTAAATACCGAGAATATATATAATGGGTATAGATATGATGATTTGATCGTTGTCGAATGTGATCTTCAGATTAGAGAAGCCGTTGCAGGCTATAAAGAAAGAAGGGGGCCTAATGAGACAAATTTAGATTACCCGTTAAGACCTGATAGTGGCCTTTATTTTAATTTGTCAAGATTCACAAGGAACTTTTTTACTACAGGCGTTGTAATAACTCACCCCTCACTAAATAATAACATGGTTCAATGTGATGTCATCGCTAATCTCTTTTTTGAAGCATTTTTGATGCAACTTGCCTTTGAAAGGCGCGATTTAAGTTTTGCAAACGATAAGTTTAGACTTGAATATGGAAACATTAAGAAAAATGAGAAATTTATTTGTATCTATGACCAGACTTATGGAAGTTTGCGTCTATCAGGCAGGCTTATGGACCATGATATGTTATCAACGATATGGAGAAAAGTTCTGGAGATTTCGGAGCGTAGAGATTATACTGCTTTAAATGAAAAAACATTAGAAACCATAAATGAATTACACAAATGTTCAAATCTAAGCTATAGTAATTACAATACAGATTTAACAGACTATATGGAAGACAGTTCTGAAACTTTAATAAAAATCATTCTTCCTAACTCTAAAGGGATAAATATTAATAAAAACAATGAGGAGTTTTTCGTAGAAGCTTGCTTTTTCAGTCCCAAGCATAATGAATTAATGTATAGAGGCAAGCATTTATCACAAAAGATAAAACAGCATGAAGATGCAATAATAACCGTTCCAGTAAATTCAATAATAGAAATCCCCGGAGAGTCTGATGTGGGATTATACAACATCGAAACAGGAGAAATTCTTCACTCTCCCTCACATGAGGACACTCTGATATAAAAAGATTTTCCAGAGGGGAGACATCGTATATCGTTTAGCGGGCAGGGCAATGACAAATAACGTCTTGCCGGAAACTGCCACGCGTGTGAGCCCCCTGTCTCAGGGAGAAGAGATGGGGTGAGTGATGGGACTCGAACCCACAACCCCTGGAGCCACAGTCCAGTGCTCTGACCAGTTGAGCTACACTCACCGTAACCTCGATTATTTTATCATAAGGGCAGGGAAAATTTCCTCTCGTAGAAGTAAGGGGGGCTTACACTCACGGAGCCTCCCAACCGGCAATCTCCGGTCTCTCGGAACCCACAGGTCATGATGGGGAAGAAAGTTCTTTCAAAACCCCCTCAAGGAATGAAACCGTCTCCTTCAGGCCCCCCTCTTCCCCGTCTGCAGTTATGGAAAAACCATCTTCAGAGAGGGCAACCCTCTCAGGATACCGGTTCCTGAGTGTAACGAGTTCGTCCACCCCGAGAGTGGTGTCAGTGAAGAAACCGAGACAAACCTTTCCATCACTCAAGGAGATATGTGAGACCCCGAGCCTTGCTCCGGCAAGGCGCAATCTCACCATCCGGATCAGGTTCATCACCTCCTCCGGGGGAGGGCCGAAGCGGTCATCCATCTCCTCGAGGAGTTCATCCAGCTCTTTCCCATCATGACAGAGATGGAGTCTCCTGTAGACCCCGAGTCTGATTGAAGGGTCAGGTATATAGACATCTGGGATAAAGGCGGTCAGCTTCAGGTCTATCCTGGGGATCCTCTCCCTGCTGACAACTTCACCTTTAAGCCTCGCCACCTCCTCTGAAAGCATCTCCATGTAGAGGTCAAAACCCACTGCACTGATATGGCCGGACTGCTCCTGGCCCAGGAGGTTCCCGGCCCCCCTTATCTCGAGGTCCTTCATCGCAAGTTTCAACCCGGCCCCCAGGTAGTTCAACTCCTCAATCGCCCTTATCCTCCGGCGGGACTCATCCTTCATCTCCCTCAGGGAGGGAACCACAAAGTAGGCGTATGCCTGGAGATCTCCCCTCCCAACTCTCCCCTTCAGTTGATAGAGGTCGGCAAGCCCCATCCTGTCGGCGCGGTTCACTATGATCGTATTTGCCCGGGGAACGTCTATCCCCGAGCCGATTATGGATGTCGAGAGGAGGAGTTCTATCTCTCCCTCCATGAACCGGAGCATTATATCCTCGAGGTCCTTCTCCTTCATCCGGCCGTGGGCTGTCTCCATTTTAACTCCCGGCACAAGGGCCTTTATCTGCCTGGCAATGGTATCCAGTTCACTGATCCTGTTGTGGACAAAAAATACCTGGCCGCCTCTCTGCCTCTCACGCTCTATCGCCTCCCTTATGATATCCTCCCTGAACTCCGTAACCATCCCTCTCACGGCAAGCCTCTCCTCGGGCGGGGTCTCTATGAGTGTCATCTCCCTTATCCCCGAGAGGGACATCTCAAGTGTCCTCGGGATGGGGGTGGCGCTCATGGTCAGGCAGTCAACCCCCTTTTTCAACTCCTTTATCCTCTCCTTCTGCCTCACGCCGAAGCGGTGCTCCTCATCAACGATAAGGAGGCCGAGGTCGCTGAACCTGACCGCCTTTCCGAGAAGGGCATGGGTGCCTATGATGATGTCTATATCACCCTTCTTTAACAACTCAAGGGTCCTCTTCCTCTCTGCTGTCGTCTTGAAGCGGCTGAGGTAGTCAATCCTGACGGGAAAGGCCGTAAACCTCGTTCTGAAGGTCCTGTAATGCTGCTCTGCAAGTATGGTGGTCGGGACCAGAACGGCAACCTGCCGGGAATCATAAACCGCCTTGAAGGCAGCCCTCATGGCGATCTCCGTCTTCCCGAACCCCACATCCCCGCACAGGAGCATATCCATGGGTCTTGGAGCTTCCATCGCCCCTTTCACCACTTCCCATGCCCTTGCCTGATCGGCTGTCTCCTCATAGGGGAAGAAGGTCTCGAACTCCCTGTGAAGCTCCGTGTCAGGACTGAAGGGGTATCCCTCCACCACCTCCCTGTGTGCATAGAGGGCCAGGAGGTTCTTTGCCAGTTCCCTTATCTTCTTCTGAGCAAGGGCCCTCCGCTTCTTCCATTTCCGGCTTCCGAGTTTGTCGATGGCAGGAATTACACCTTCAGGGGCCCGGTATTTACTCACCAGCCCGATGTTATGGACAGGAAGATAGAGGACTGCTCCATCGGCATATTCAATAACCATAACCTCGCCATCTCCGGCCTCCATGGTGGAAAGCCCCGCATATCTGCCTATACCATGATCCCTGTGGACCAGATAATCGCCCGGCCTCAGGTCCTCAATCCGCTCGAGGAGGTTTCTGCCGGACTTCTGTTTCCTGAGAAAGCCTGGAGGGCCCTTACCGAAGAGGTCTGTGGATGTGATAATCAGAAGATCCCCTGTCCTGAACCCCTCTCTGAGCCTCCCTGTGGTAACGGAATACCTGCCTCTGTACTCCCCGGCCTTCTCAGGTGGGAGGAAGGGTATATCCAGGTCCTCCTCAGCGGCCAGTTCCCTCAGCCTCTTAGCCTGAGCCTCTGTGGAGACAACAAAGAGGGCCCTGCAGGAGAGAGCCTTCAATGCCGATGGAAGCTCGAATATATCCATTCTCTCCTCAGGCATTATACCGAGGCCGCTGAGTGAAGAGAAGGGGAGATTCAGTCCGCCCTCAAGGGGGAGGCTCTGAAGAATGTATAACCTCCCCGGGAGTTTCTCCTTGATAAATCCGGCCCTTTCTTCCTCAATATCAAGAAGGTAACCAGAGGAGCCATCCATGAAGTGGTCCAGGACAGTCCAGCCCTCTCTCTTTTCATAAAGGGGGAATATCTTCAGACTCTCAAGGTCCTGGAGGGACCTCTGGGTCGCAGGATCGAAGGACTTCACCGCCTCCACTTCTTCCCCGAAGAACTCTATCCTGACAGGAAATTCACTCCCGCAGGGAAAGACATCAAAGACCCATGACCTCTCACAGAACTCGCCTTCAGAATTAACAACAGAGACCCTTCTGTAACCGAGTCTGATCAGCCTCTCAATCAGTCCGGTCCTGCCCGTATCATCACCCCGCCTGATATGCAAAAGAACCCTTTTCAGTTCATCGGGCGGGAAGGTCTGACGGGAGAAGGCATCGAGACTCCCCACCAGCAGGTCCCCTCTTTTCCAGTCCGAAAGTATCTCAAGCCTCCTGCCCGTGGCAGAGGGGTCATCCCCCTCCCCGATCAGGAAGACCCTTTCCTTTATTCCTGGGTATATATTCCCCCAGAAGCAGAGATCGGCATATACTGCCTCTGCCTCTGCTGCATCCCTTGTAAGAACAAGATGGGCCCATTGTCCTTCATCGCCCGCCCTCAGGGAAATAAAAAGCGAGATGCCCGAGCCCCGGAGGCTGTAGAGTTCGGTCACCCCTCCTGATCCGGGACGGGCACCCGGAAATCCGGCAAGGTTCTTATGAATTATATCTCTGAAGGTATCCATTGGCGGGTAAAAAAGATTGTAATTGGTATATTGGTGTATTGGTTATTGGGTTATCAGGTTGCTCAACCTCAGCCTTAACCTTGACCTGCCTTTCTACTCCCTCCCCGCTCCACGCTTTTTTTCAGTACAGAAACGCTCAATAATCCTTTCAATTATCCCTGTAGTGGAATAGCCCTCCCTGTAAGGGACCACCCTCACATCCCCCACAAGGTCAGCCCCCACGATATCCTCCACCTTCCAGTCCCCGCCCTTTACAAGCACATCCGGTCTGAGTGCCTTGATGAGTTCATAGGGGGTCTCCTCATCAAAGAGGACGACATAATCCACGGGTTCAAGGGATGCAAGGACAAGGGCCCGCTCATTTTCAGGGATTATGGGCCTTTCTGGTTTGATTGCCCTGACTGATCGGTCAGAATTCAGGCCCACTACGAGACAGTCTCCAAGTTCCCGGGCCTCCTCCAGGTACAGGACATGGCCGGCATGGAGGATATCAAAGCAACCGTTCGTGAAGACAACCCGTTCGCCCCTCTTCTTCCTCTCGTCGAGTATTCTTGCAAGGTCAGACGGATTGATTATCTTGGAGGCGATCATTTCCCGGTCTCCTCCTCACACCGGGCCAGGATTTCCCTCAGTGAAGGCGGAAGCCTGAGAGGCCTCATCTCACCTGAAACAGAGGCGAGCTTGACAGTCCCCCTTACGAGAAGTTCCTCTCCCCTCTTAATCTCGTGCATGAACGTCACAGAGGCAGGACCGGTCCCGGTCACGAATGTATCAAGGGAGAGGAGATCACCGTACCTGCCCGGGAGAAGGTAATCCAGTTCTGCATGGGCCACCACAAAATAAATCCCTTTCTTCATCAGATCTTCAGGGGTAAAGCCACAATCCCTCAGGAACTCCGTCCTCCCCCTCTCGAAGTACCTGAGATAGTTTGCATAGTAGACCACCCCGCCGCAGTCGGTATCCTCATAGTATATCCTTATGGAAAGGCTATGCTTCATTTTCATGGGGAGGGGCTGAAGATCCTGAGGAAGTCGTTATACAGTGCAAAGACCATCAGGAGTATGATGATTGCATATCCGATCTTGTGGGCAAGGACAACCGTCCTCTCATCCAGGGGCCTTCCCTTTATCCCCTCTATCAGGAAGAGCATAAGATGCCCGCCATCCAGTATCGGGATGGGAAGCAGGTTCAGTATACCCAGGTTCACACTCAGGATCGCCATGAACATGAAGTATGGGAGAAGCCCTGCAGAGGCGGCCTTCCCGGACTCCTTGAAGATCGTGACAGGTCCACCTATATTCTTGACCGAAACCTCTCCTGTAATCAGCATCCTGATGGAGTCGAAGACGAAGAAGCCCATCCTGTATGTGGCGATGAAGCCCTTGAAGGGTGCCTCCAGGAAGGATTCCGCCTTCACAGACTTGAAAAACCCCCCACCAGTCTTCCTCACCCCGATCCTCCCGATAACCACGGTCTTTCCTTCGCTGTCCTCCCTCTCGATCTTCTCGGGTATGATCGGGATATCCAGCAGTTCCTCACCCCTCTTTATTCCGAACCGGAGCTCCTTCCCCGGACTCTTGGAGACTATCTCAACCATGTCAAACCATGTATCGATCCGCCTCTCATCAATGCTTACTACCAGGTCACCGGGCTTAAGCCCTGCACTTGCGGCAGGATAGCCCTTCTCAACCTGATCGATCACAGGAAGGAGCTTGCTTATAACAGGGATGTTGACCGGCACGCCTCCGGCCAGCACAACCGTGAATATCAGCCAGGTCAGAAGTATATTGAAGAGGGGACCGGTAAATACGATCAAGGCCCTCTTCAAGAGGGACTGTTTATGAAAGGCTCTCCTGAGATCTGATTCGTCCAGTTCTTCGCCCGGCTCCTCACCGAGCATCTTTACGTAACCGCCCAGTGGAACGGCCGATATCATGTATTCCGTCTCCCCCCACCTCCGTCCAAAAACCTTCGGACCAAACCCTAGGGAAAAGCGGAGAACCTTTACTCCCGTGAGCTTTGCAACCAGAAAATGTCCGAGCTCATGAATGAATATCAGTATCCCCAGAAGGATAACTGCCGAAATTATTGTCACATGACCTCCTCTTTAAAGATTATCAGGTGCTCCAAACAATTTTTATCCGGGATTTTACTGGAGAGAAATGCGGGACTAACCCTTCATTACCAGTTCTTCCGCCCTTCTTCTCGCCTCGGAATCCACCCCAAGCAGGAGATCCAGGTCGGCAATCTCTGTGAATTCGGTCTGCTGAAGCACCTTATCTATTATAACAGGTATGGATGTGAAAGGAATAAGCCCCTTGAGGAAACCATCTACCGCCACCTCATTGGCGGCATTCAGGACAAGGGGGGCTGTGCCACCGGCGCTGAGGGCGTCATAGGCAAGCCTGAGGCATGGAAAGGCATCAGTGTCAGGCCTGTGGAAGGTGAGGCTCCCGATATCAGGAAGGCCGCATTCTTCAACCACGCCTGCCAGCCTTTCAGGCCAGGAAAGGGCATATGCTATGGGTCCCTTCATATCAGGGCGTGAGAGCTGGGCCAGGAGTGTCCCGTCACTGAATTCCACAAGAGAGTGGACTATGCTCTGGGGATGGATCACCACATCTATCTCATCGGGGCCAAACCCGAAGAGATAATGGGCTTCAATAACCTCAAGCCCCTTGTTCATCAGGGTTGCGGAATCCACGGTTATCTTCCTCCCCATGCTCCAGGTAGGATGCATCAGGGCATCATCAGGGCCCACTCTTTCCAGGCTCTCAAGGCTCTCCCCGAAGAAAGGTCCTCCCGAGGCGGTCAGAATGATCCTTCTGATCTCCATCCTGGAGTGTCCGATGATGCATTGATATATCGCACTGTGTTCACTGTCCACAGGAATGATCCGTGCACCTGTCTCCAACAGCCTTTTCTGGACAAGCGGGCCTGCCATCACCAGGGTCTCCTTGTTGGCAAGGCCGATGGTCTTCCCCTCATCGATGGCAGAAAGCGTCGGGAGGAGCCCGGCAGATCCGCTTATTGCCGAAAGGACAATATCCGCCTCCGGAAGTGTTGCCACCTCCCTGATCCCTTGAAGGCCTCCCACAAGCCTGGAGGGAAAATCCTCTGTACTCTGAGGTTCATCCCTGATAGCCACCAGGTCAGGCCTGAACTCCTCAACCTGTTTCCTGAGGAGTTCCATATTCCCTCCTGCCGCAAGTCCGATAACCCGGAAGCGATCGGGAAATCTTCTTATCACATCGAGGGCAGACCGCCCTATGGAACCTGTTGAGCCGAGAATCACCACTCTCTTCATCTTTTCTCATTCCTCAGCATGTTGTATTGGTGTATTGGGCAATAGGCTATAGGCAATAGGCGATTAAAACACCTCTTTCCAACGTCGAACTTATGTACTGTTTTCTCAACCTCGACCTTGACCTCAGCCTTAACCTTAACCTTGACCACAGCCTGTCTTTTACTCCCCTTCAAAACACAACCGTCACAAGAAACAGGTAAAACAGGGGGATCACAAAGAGAAAGCCGTCCACCTTGTCGAGTATCCCACCGTGCCCTGGTATGAGTGTACTGGAGTCCTTCACTCCGGCATCCCTCTTGAACATGGACTCCACCAGGTCACCGACCATGGTAACCACCCCTATAACCGATCCTGAAACAGCCGCCATGAAAAAGGAGAGTTTACCGACCAGGACCAGTTTCATCAGGACCGCAGAAAGGCATCCTCCTATCACTGAACCCATCGCCCCTTCCACCGTCTTCTTGGGACTCATCGAGGGATAGAGCTTCCGCCTGCCCAGGTTCCTTCCCATATAATAGGCCGTGCTGTCGGCACTCCAGACAACTACTGCCAGGAAGAGTATCCACTCAGGACCGGCCCTCCGCACAAGCAGGAGGACCCCCATGAGGAGGGGGACGTAAAAAAAACCCGTCACCACAGGCCCCAGATCCTTCATCGCCTCATCGGGAGTCCCCTTTCTGGAAAAGAGCCTCCCCGTAAAGGCAAGAAGAATGAAGAGAATAATTACGGAAAAGGAAAGTCCCGATGACCCGAGATAAAAGGAATAATGAAGTGCCCCTGCAAAGACAGTCCCGAGGAGCTTCATCGGCTTTCCCACCCCGTACATTGAATAGAACTCCCAGAGGGCCAGACAGGTTGTCATGAATACAAAAAAGAGAAAGACCTCCTCCGAGGTCTTCATTACAAGCAGATAGAAAAGGGGAAGAAAGACTGCAGCTGCAAGCTCTCTTGTCCGCTTCATGACAATCAGGGCATCACAGCCCCGAATCTCCTTTCACGCCGCTGAAAGTCCTGTATGGCAAAGAGGAATTCCTCCTTTGTAAAGTCAGGCCAGAGGGTATCGGTAAAGTAGAGTTCCCCATAAGCCGCCTGCCAGAGCAGAAAGTTGCTCAACCTCTTTTCCCCGCTTGTCCTGATAACCAGATCCACAGGGGGCATACCCCTTGTATCAAGGAGATTCACAAAGGTATCTTCATCTATATCTTCAGGTCTCAGTCCGAGTTCCACAACCTTCCTTACGGCCCTGATTATCTCATTTCTGCCACCGTAACTCAGGGCAAGGACCACCACGAGTCCCTTTGAACCTGCCGTCATCTCCTCAGTCTTTTTGAGAAGCACCTGGACATCCGCAGGAAGCCTCTCAAGGTCACCTATCGCCCTGAACCCTATTCCTTCCTCAAGTAGTTCCTTTATCTCATAAATCAGGTATTTCTTCAGCAGGTCCATCAACGAGAAGACCTCTTCCTCAGGTCTCTGCCAGTTCTCAAGGGAGAAGGCATAAAGAGTGAGAAATCCGATTCCGATTTCGTTGGCAGCCCTGATTATATCCTTAGTCCTCTCGGCACCCCTCTTGTGCCCCTCAACGCGGGGGAGCCCCCTCAACTGGGCCCAGCGGCCGTTTCCATCCATGATCACGCCTACATGGCGGGGAATGCACTCGAACATCTCTCCCTCCTACCTCCCGGAAAGTGAGTATATCTGCAACTGTTTCACAAAGGGGTTGTCCCCCTTCAGTATATTACCTGTCTTCATTCCAAGTTTTGGCTTGCTGAGTACGGCTACCTTGTTCCCGAAGATGGCATAGTCAAGCAGTTCACCCGCTATCCCGTCGATCAGAACCCGTTTCTGGACAAGACCATCCTGTTCAAAGACATAAAGGAGCCTCGAAGTCTTGTATCCGATGGTCTTTGCCTTCTTCACTATGGGGTCTCTTGAAGGGAGGATTACGCCGTTTCTAAAGAAAGTGAACCTGTCATTGATATGCCACTTCTTGCCTTCCAGCATTATAGTGGGGGACTTGCCCTCATACTCCCTTATGAAACCTCCCAGGTCTTCTGCATCTCTCCAGAATACTACGCCATTATCAATCACGAGGAGTCTGTTTCCATGATCAACGGCAAGGACCTTCCCGTCAGCGAGGGGAGCAAAATCATAAAGGGGACCGTCAAATTCAGCAACTTTATCTCCCATAGTGAACCCTTCCCTGTAAAGGACCTCTCTTACAGGACCTGTAAAGATATCCGTCCTGGAGTAGTCCTGATGGTAGAGCCTCCCCTTTATTACCCGGAGGAACCCGTCAGTCTTCCAGGTTTCAGTCAGTTTCCCATCGGTCATCCGGAAAACCCGGGATACTATGGCATCGGGGACCCTCGTTTCAGTGACTATTTCGTCTCTGTCTCTTTCCTGGCCTGCCTCTCCAATCAGTGAAGTAAGCACCAGTTCCATCCCGCCTTTACCATCAATGTCAATCGCATCAAGCCAGACAACCATGTCTGTCGACCTGAGTTTCATGTCTTCAAGGATCATAAGGTCAACATCATAACTGTATATGGCAAGTTCCCCTCCTATGGTCAGGATGATCTCGGCCTTTCCGTCACCATCAAGATCAGCGGCCATGAGGTGATCTGCACTGAAGGGAAGCTCATAAGTAAGGAGAGGTTCGTTCCCCTCTCCCTGCAGAAACTCAAACCCTGCCTTCAGTTCATTAATATATGAGTCAGGGATACCAACCGACCGGTTGACAAACTCCTCACCATCAACCCAGTAAAGTCTTTCAACAAGCCGGGTTTCACCCTCTCCAGTTCCACCGCTCTCAAGCAGAAGGATAACCTTCGCCCCTCTATCACGGGCCATATCCCGAAGATCCTTCAGGCTGAAGCGCTCAATCGGGGCATCAATCAGTTTGAATCTTCCCGTCCTCTTCAACTCCCTGTAATAGGCATCCCCCAGATAGAAGTCCACTTCAGGCGACTGATAAAAGAGCATGGGTATAACAGTACCGCCAAGGCGGACCTCGTCACCGGGACGGGGGTCTCCCTTCAGTATCTTTGCAACAGCCCTCTCCTTCGCAACCTCTTCAATGGCGACGTCTCCGATCCCAACTTCCATGGTTCCCACAATCTCCCTCGTTACAGGATGGCGGAAGGGCTTCCCCGTCCTGAAGACCTTGAGCCTCATCCCCTTTCTCAGTTTGGAAAGGTCTTCCCCGGAAATGACAATGCGTCCTTCCCTTACCTCCTCAACCTTGA
The DNA here is from genome assembly GCA_964542175.1 of uncultured Thermodesulfovibrio sp. Lineage (GTDB taxonomy): Bacteria > Nitrospirota > Thermodesulfovibrionia > Thermodesulfovibrionales > JdFR-85 > WFTX01. The sequence continues at coordinate 45,230 of CAZITN010000008.1, forward strand.
GGACAAGGGACGAAAAATAGGAGAGTGTATCATCCAGAAGGGGCTTCAGGGGCGTTTCAGTCCCGGCCCTCCCCCTCAAAGGCAGAAGGCAAGCCACAAGCAGGACAAACAGACAAAGGGTTTTCCTGAGTTCAATCATCGTTCTTAACCTGGACATTCCTCCCCCTGTTTAAATATAATATTTCTCTTTTTAAAAAGCTATTATATCATATCATAAAGGATTAATAAGGGTGTAGCAGGAGGGAAAGAGGAGGTATAACAGATGATTGAGCGATATACCCGGGAAGAGATGGGCAGTCTCTGGACCCTTGAAAACAAGTACAGAAAATGGCTTGAGGTGGAGATCGCCGTTTGTGAGGCCTGGGCTGAGGCAGGGGAGATTCCCGCTGAAGCCCTCTCCGTGATAAAGGAAAGGGCAGGCTTTGATGTCAGAAGGATCGACGAGATCGAGGCAACGGTCAAGCACGACGTAATCGCCTTTCTTACCTCTGTGGCCGAGCATGTAGGCCCTGAGTCAAGATACATCCACAAGGGGCTTACCTCCTCCGATGTCCTCGACACAGCCCTTGCCCTCCTGATGCGGGACGCCTCGGAAATAATTACCGCTGACATTCGGTCTCTGCTCGAGGCACTGAAGGAGCAGGCCCTCCGTCACAGACATACCCCCTGCATGGGCCGGAGCCATGGCGTACATGCCGAACCCATGACATTCGGACTCAAGTTCGCCCTCTGGTATGAAGAGATGAAGAGGAACCTCTCCAGGATGGAGAGGGCAAGGTATACAGTCTCAACGGGAAAACTCTCAGGAGCCGTAGGAACATTCTCCAACATCCCCCCGGCGATAGAAGAAAAGGTGATGGAAAGGCTCGGACTCAGGGCTGAGCCTGTGGCAACCCAGGTTGTCCAGAGGGACAGACATGCCGAATACCTGACGACCCTCGCCCTGATTGCGGCAACGGTCGAGAAGATCGCCGTTGAAATAAGGCATCTCCAGAGGACTGAAGTGAGAGAGGCGGAAGAACCCTTCACAAAGGGCCAGAAGGGTTCCTCTGCAATGCCCCACAAGCGGAATCCCGTGGGCAGTGAAAACCTCTCGGGCCTTGCAAGGGTGGTCAGGGGCAATGCAATGGCAGGGCTTGAGAACATAGCCCTCTGGCACGAACGGGACATCTCCCACTCCTCTGTCGAGAGGATCATCATCCCTGACAGCAGCATACTCGTTGACTATATGCTGAACCGGCTCAGAGGAATCATCAGCGGCCTTCAGGTATATCCTGAAAAGATGATGGAGAATATCGGAAAGAGTTACGGTCTCTACAACTCCCAGCGGATCCTCCTTGCCCTTACGGAGAGGGGCCTTACCAGGGAGGATGCCTATGCACTGGTCCAGAGAAACGCCATGAAGAGCTGGGAAGAGGGAAGGGATTTCAAAGAGCTGCTCCTCCAGGATGAAGACCTGACCAGGCACCTTTCAGCCGGAGAGATAGACGCCCTCTTTGATATGGCACCGCTACTGAAGAACATTGATTATATCTATCAGAGGGTCTTCGGAGAGTGAGCCTTCCAGTTGCATAAATTGTTCCCCGGAGGCAAGGGGTGGTCGATACGACTGAATGCCCTCACGAAGCCTTCCCTGTCTGTTCAGTTGTCCGGGAATCACCTGCATTCATCTCTCTACAACCAACTCTCAGTGAGCTACTCATCGCTGTCTCGAAGAAACAAGCGGAAAAAAGGAGAACCACCTGCGGCAGAGGCCGCCGCGCTTCTCCGATCTGTAAGGAAAAAATTTTATTGCCTTAGCTCGCTGTACTTATTCATTAAAATCGCGGGCTAATTACTGTCACCCTCAAGAAGCAGCCTCCCCCTCAGGTCCCTCACAAACTGCTCCGCCGTCCTTCCGGAGTAGTTTCCGTGGGAAAGGGCCCAGCGGAGGGCATCCCGTTCCGTCTCTTCAGTCATCTCACCCATCCCGTACTTCCTGAAATAATGCCTGACTATTTCAAGATACAGGTTCATGTCAAAGACAGTTGTCCCGAGTCTTATCCCGAACCTGTCACTCAGGGAGACCTTTTCCTCAAGGCCCTCTGCCGGATGAATCTCATCATCCCCTGGAGGGAGGTTCTCGCTGAACCGTTCCGGCATCAGGTGTCTCCTGTTTGAAGTGGCGTAAATGAGCAGGTTTTCCGGCCTTGCCTCAAGACCTCCCTCAAGGAGGCTCTTGAGTTTGAGGCTCTCTTCATGGCCGTCAGAAAAGGAAAGGTCATCACAGAAGAGTATGAACCTCCCTTCTTCCCCTGCCACCATCTCCTGGATGTCATGGAGGTGGAAGAGGGCATCCTTTTCCACCTCTATCATTCTCAGGGAATCAAACTCGTTAACGAGCGCCCTGACCGCCGAAGACTTGCCTGTTCCCCGCGGCCCGTATATGAGAACATCATGGGCAGGATATCCCTTCACGAACTGGAGTGTGTTTCTCCGCAGGACTTCAATAAGGCCGTCAATCCCAACCAGGTCAGAAAGCCTTGTCGGAGAGTGCCTCTTGATCTCCTTAAGGCAGAGAAAGCCCTTCCGCATTTCCGCCCTGAAGGTCCTGTACCCTCCCGAAAGGTCAGGCTTCTCAGGATGGAGAAACCTCTCCAACAGCCTTTCAATCGCCCTGTTCAGCCGTCTGAGTTCTTCGGTTATCTCATTCATTGCATTGACCTCCCAGTGACACAGGTTCTTTGCCGGCACTCCAGATAAACACCTTGCCTCAGGTAATTATAACTCTTATTATGTCACTGGTGTCCAAAAAAACTTGTAGAACATGCGATAGTCGATGCGACAGCTGTAACAGCCAAAGGTGGGTGGAGGCGAAAATGCCGATAAAGCCCATTGCGTTGGAAGGTCCGTGAGGGTATCACCCTGCCGAACCTCATGTTTTTGCAACACTCAGGTCAATTCAGGTTCAAGAAGGTCCACTGCCTTTTCATGTATTTCCCTGTTTGCGGCAACAAGGAGGGAACTTCCCCTCCTCATATCAAGGGTGGTCTCTTCAACAGGGCCTCCCTCGATATCCGTTGCCACCGCTCCGGCCTCCAGCGCTATCAGGAGCCCCCCGGCATAGTCAAAACTCCTTGATGGTACAGGGTTTACAAAGAGGCTTGCCCCCGAGGAGGCCACCATGCAGAGATCAAGGGCGGTGCTTCCAAGGCAGCGGGTCCTGTCCGCGCCGGAAAGGAGCGGGAGTATCCGTCTCAGATCCCTCCCCGGGTTCTGGGTCTCATAAAGGACCGCCCTGATCCTCCCGTCCTGTTGAGCCCGGATTCGTTGACCATTCCTGAACGATCCTTCCCCCCGCACAGCCCAGAATTCATCGCCGCTTACAAGGTTCAGGACATAGCCGAGTTCAAGATCCCGGACCATATCCCCCGATGATACCGCTATGGAGGTACTGTAAAGGGGAAGTCCGGTAATCGCATTCTTGCTCCCGTCAATCGGATCAAGGACAACCCTTGTCTTTCCACCGCCGTTCAGTTCAACCTCCCCCATCTCCTCTGAAACCACCTGAAGGGGAAGCCCTGAACTCTCGAGAAAGCCCAGTACTATCTCTTCGGCCTTCCGGTCAATGGGGTGGGTCCTGTCACCCGAAGCCCCCAGGCTGACCGGTCCATGCTCTTCCTTTTCTTCATCACCAGGAAGTATCTCCGCCCTGAGCATTCTCCCGATCTCTCTGAGGAATGCAATACTCAACCTTTCATCCAATGATAACACCTCTTAAGGCTCTCACCCCTTCATCTCCCGGTACGCATCCATGAGCCCCCTGGTGGAAGAGTCATGAACAGCATCTGCTGCCTCTCCCCTGAGTTCTGCCTGGATGGTCCTGGCAAGTGCCTTCCCGAGCTCAACCCCCCACTGATCAAAACTGAAGATGTTCCAGATAACACCCTGAACGAATATCTTGTGCTCATAGAGTGCTATCAGTGCCCCCAGGGTCCGGGGGGTGATCTTTTTGATCAGAATCGAATTGGTCGGCCTGTTCCCCTTGAAAATCCTGTATGGCCTTATCCTCTGGATTTCGGCCTCACTCAGGCCCCTCCTTCTCATCTCCTCTGTAACCTCATCTTCAGTCTTGCCTTTCATGAGTGCCTCGGTCTGGGCAAGAAAGTTGGATATCAATATATCATGATGATCCCCAATGGGGTTATGACTCCGGGCTGGCGCTATAAAGTCACAGGGCACGAGTTTTGTCCCCTGGTGTATCAGCTGGTAGAAGGAATGCTGCCCGTTGGTTCCCGGCTCTCCCCATATTATATACCCGGTCTCATACTCCACATCCCTGCCCGAGCGGTCCACGCCCTTGCCGTTACTCTCCATGTATGCCTGCTGAAGGTAGGCAGGAAACCTGTGCATATACTGGTCATAGGGGAGCACCGCCTCGGACTGGCTCCCGAAGAAGTTATTGTACCATATGCTTATGAGGGCCAGTATCACGGGCAGGTTTTTCTCAAAGGGTGTTTCCCTGAAGTGCCTGTCCATCTGGTGGGCCCCCTCAAGGAGTTCCCGGAAGTTCTCAAAGCCTATGCTGCAGGCTATCGGAAGGCCAATCGCAGACCAGAGGGAGTACCTGCCCCCGACCCAGTCCCAGAACTCGAACATGTTCTCCGGATCGATCCCGAAGTCCTGCACACCCTCCCTGTTGGTTGAAACGGCAACGAAGTGCCTCTTTACGGCAGAGTCGTCACCGGCAGTGGAGAGCAGCCACTTCCTGGCGGTCATTGCATTCATCATT
>CAZITN010000009.1:0-52067 GCA_964542175.1 uncultured Thermodesulfovibrio sp.
GAGGATCCCCAATGCAACCCTTACCGTAGAAAGCCCTGACAAATCTGCCCAGATAAGCCTTTTCATCCAGGAACTTCCTGAGAACACCACACTCGAGCAGTATCTGAAACGTGTCTCTTCAAACATGCGGAGGGTCGGTGCCCAGCAGAAAGATACCGGCCCCATAAATATAGGCGGGTATGAAGGCCTCTGGACTCAGAGGGCCATCAAGGTAGGAGGGCAGACATTCGAGTCCATAGCCTATTATGTAATGCCCGGAAACAGGGTCTATTCAATTATCGCCACCACTGACCAACTGTCCTATGAAAGGTGGGAACCCACATTTGATGAAGTGGCAAAAAGCATCACCTTTAAGGACTGATACCCTCCGTGATTTACTGAATTTATGGAAGAATTTCATGCCGCTTCGGCCCACTCCTCCGAAAGCACTTCTGCCTGTTCCAGTACGGTCTGCGTTGCCTTCTCCTGCTTGTCGGGCGGATAACCGTACTTCCGCAGAATGCGCTTGACGAGCACGCGTATCTGGGCGCGGACGTTCTCGCGCACCGTCCAGTCGATGGTCACATTGGTGCGAACTGCTTTTACCAGTTCACGGGCGATGGTGCGCAGGGTTTCGTCGCCCAGCACTTTCACTGCACTGTCGTTTGTTTCGAGAGCATCGTAGAAGGCGAGTTCATCCTCGCTGAGCCCGAGATCCTCACCGCGGCGGTCCGCCTCCCGCATCTCCTTTGCAAGCTGGATCAGTTCCTCGATCACCTGGGCGGCCTCAACCGCCCGGTTCTGGTACTTCCGGAGAGCATCTTCCAGCATCTCGGCAAATGAGCGGGCCTGGACGATATTCTTTCGCCGGCGGGTTCTTATCTCGCCCTTCAACAGTTTCTGCAGCAGTTCAACGGCAAGATTGCGCTGCGGCATGCCTCGCACCTCTGCCAGGAACTCGTCAGAAAGGATAGAAATGTCAGGCTTCTTGAGACCGGCTGCCGCGAAGATGTCCACTACGCCTTCCGGAGCGACCGCCTTCGACACGATCTGGCGTATGGCGTGGTCCAGTTCTTCATCGGTCTTTGCGTCGGCTGGCGCGCGCTTGGCCAGCACCGACTGAACTGCCTGGAAGAATGCCACGTCATCGCGAATGCGAAGCGCTTTCTCATGCGGGACGGCCAGAGCGAATGCCCGGGAAAGCTCCCGCACGGCCCGCACAAAGCGGTTCTTCCCGTCTTCCTGCGCAAGAATGTGCTCCTGGGCGGCCGGCAGTAGTCCCAAACGTTCCTCAGGCGTGCCGGATACCCACCTCGACCAGTCGAACCCATGGAAAAGGCCGCAGCAGACCTCATACTTCTCAAGCATCACGGCCACTGCCTCGTCCTGGTCTATCGCAGTCCGGCCCGTGCCACCGCTTTCAGTGTAGGTCGCAAGTGCCTGCTTGAGTTCCTGTGCCAGCCCCAGGTAGTCCACGACCAGCCCGCCGGGTTTGTCGCGAAAGACGCGGTTCACCCGCGCGATGGCCTGCATCAGGCCGTGGCCGCGCATGGGTTTGTCCACATACATCGTGTGCAGGGAAGGTGCATCGAAGCCGGTGAGCCACATGTCCCGAACGAGCACCATCCGGAGCGGGTCGTTCGGGGCGCGGAAGCGGTTGGCCAGGGCTTCCCGGCGCGGCTTGTTGCGGATATGCGGCTGCCAGTCCGGCGGGTCCGACGCCGATCCGGTCATCACCACCTTGACCACCCCCTTGTCGTCTTCATCGTGGTGCCAGTCAGGCCGCAACTCCACAATCTCCCTGTAGAGTTCAACGCATATGCGCCGGCTCATACACACGACCATGGCCTTGCCCTCCATCGCCTCGCACCGCTGTTCGAAGTGTTCGACGATATCCCTGGCTATGAGCTTGAGGCGTTTCCCGGAGCCGACAATCGCTTCAAGCTGCGCCCACCTGGTCTTGAGCTTCTCCTTGCGCTCGACCTCCTCTCCCTCAGTCACCTCCTCAAACTCCGGGTCGATCTTCGGTTTTTCCGCCTCGTCCAGCTCCAGCTTTGCCAGCCGGCTCTCGTAGTAAATCGGCACCGTCGCCCTGTCCTCAACCGCCCGCTGAATGTCGTATATGCTGATGTAGTCGCCGAAGACCGCACGCGTATTTTTGTCGGTCAGTTCAATGGGTGTCCCGGTGAAACCTATGAACGAGGCGTTCGGAAGCGCATCGCGCATGTGGCGGGCGAAGCCGTCGATAAAGTCGTACTGGCTGCGGTGGGCCTCGTCGGCGATGACAACGATGTTGTGTCGCTCAGAGAGTACCGGGTGGCGGTCACCCTTTTCCTCGGGAAGAAACTTCTGGATCGTTGTGAAGACCACACCACCAGCTTCCACCGATAGCTTCTCGCGCAGGTCTGCGCGGCTCTCAGCCTGTACCGGTGGTTGGCGCAGGAGATCCTGACAGCGGGAGAAGGTCCCGAAGAGCTGATCATCAAGATCGTTACGGTCAGTGATGACCACAATGGTCGGGTTTTCCATTTCAGGCTCACGTATCATACGGCCAGTATAAAAGACCATCGTCAGGCTCTTTCCAGAACCCTGCGTATGCCACACGACCCCCACCCGTCTGTCCCCCGGTTCGCCACCAGGTCTTCTCTTTGCCATGTAAACTCCATGAGGTTCCCTCACACTGTCTGTCTGATCCTGATGTGCCAATGCCCGAAGAGTTTCAAGCACCGCCACTCGTACCGCGTGAAACTGATGGTAGCCCGCCATCTTCTTGACGAGCTTTCCGCCGCCTTCTTCTTCAAAGACGACAAAGTCGCGCACCAGATCCAGAAACAGGCGCTGATTCAGCACCCCCTCGATCATGACCTGAAGCTGTGGCATCTTCGGATCGGCAAGGGTATCGCCTGCAACCGTCCGCCATGGTTTGAACCACTCACGACCTGCTGTCAGCGTTCCGATACGTGCTTCAACTCCGTCGGAGATGATGAGCAACTCATTGAAGGCAAAAAGCGACGGAATCTCTTTCTTGTAGGTCTGAAGCTGCTGGAAGGCAGTCCAGATCGTGGCGTTCTCGTCAGCGGCGTTCTTGAGTTCGAGCACACCAAGGGGCAGGCCGTTAACGAACAGCACCAGATCGGGCCGGCGGTTTTGCCTGTTCTCAACGACACTGAACTGGTTGACTGCCAGCCAGTCGTTGTTGTCCGGATCATCGAAGTCCACCACCCGAGCCTGCGCGCCCCGGATGCGGCCATCCTCCCGGTACTCCACTGTCACGCCGTCCACCAGCATCCGGTGAAAGGTGCGGTTCCGGGCCTCCAGGTTAGGCCCATCCGGCCGCGTGAGCCTGCGGAAGGCATCCTCCAGCGCCTCGGCCGGGAGTTCCTGATTCAGCCGCTCAAAGGCCTGGCGAAGACGGTCCTCCAGCACCACCTGCCCGTAGTCGCCGCGCTCGGCGAAAAGTTCGCCCGGCGCGATTTCAGGGCCGTGCCGGATGCTCCAGCCCAGTGCCTCAAGCCATGCAAGAGCAGCTTGCTCTATGGTAGATTCACAAAAAGTGCTCACCCATATCTCCTGTGCGCCTTCCTCGCGCGATACAGCCGTTCTGTGAAGCCGCCCTCTTTCATAAACTGCTCTTCAAGCCTCCGAAGCTGCCGTCCGAGCAGATAGGTGGCCTGGTTGATCAGGCAGATCAGCGTGTTTGCCGCTACCTCAGCCGAGGCGATAGCGACGCCGTAGGGGTCTTGCTTGTCTGAAGTGTCCGAACCCTCCGACCCGTCCGACCTGTCCGACTGGTACTTTTCCCTCACCGCCAGCGCCTCCGGTGAATTCTTGTCCCAGATACGCAGCCCCCGCTGGCGGAGAAAGTCTTCATAATCGAGCAGCAGTTCTTCAAGGCTGGCCCGGGCCACACCGGTGAGCTTCAGTTCGGTCTTCCTGGAGGTTGCCGATGCCATGCTCCCCTCGGCGATATTCTGCACCCCGCTCCGCGCTGCCTGGATCATCTGGTCACGGGTACGCGATCGCCTGTCTATAAAGCGGTCATAGAATATCACCGTGCCATCATACACAACCTGCGCAACCTGAAAACTGCGCAGCTTGCGGTACCCGCCATGAGGCGGGATCAGCCTGCCTTCACGGGGCATTGAAGTCTCCTTTTTTTAACGAATCTGTCCAACTTGTCCGAAACTTCGCTGTCATAGCCAAGGTTTTTGAGCCATGTTAAAGTGGCCTGTTCGATCGTGTTTTCTGTAATTCTGGCCATTATTTTCCTCTCATTGATCAAGTGCTGTCACTGATGTATGAACTTTTATCTTTATGGTTTTCATTAAGCACCTAATATATCCCTCTCACCCAAGATAATTTTACTCTGAACCCCATTGCCTCCAGAATTCTTGCTTTGTCTTCCAAAACCATTTTTGAGAAAAATGTCAATCTGTCTGCTGTTTTATCATTTATAATCAGTTAATGTATACACGAACTATTTAGATCATTCGGCAATTGCGGTTGGTCATTTGGAATGTGGGCGTTAACCTTCGCTGCGTATTCACCTTTAAATTTTGCATATGATTTTGCTGACACAAATCCCTGATTGAACAAGTGACTTAACGCGGAAGCGCCATAATTATACTTTACGTGAAAGAACCTTTTATCTGCCGGAGTCAAGATATCACAAATTTCAAATCGGTCATCATAAAGAGTTATCTGACGTTTGCCCTCATCAAAAAGTACTCCATTCAAATGCTCACAAAGTTTTGAATTGAAAATATTTTCCTTGTTGATTTTCTGATTTTGCCCCATATGTTTAATCTTTTCAATTTCCTTCTTCGTCTGATCTTTGACACCATCTGAAACTTGAAATGCTGGATCGATAATTTCATCTATCTTTTTTGTTATTCGCTCATATCTGTCTTTGGCAATTTCAAACCATTCACCGTGCGAAAGAATATAATTCGTGCCGTTATGTTCTATTTCCCCATAGAGGCATTCAAAAACGCTCCATTTTTTGATCTGTTTGTCATCTTCGTCAAGAACCAGGATGGAATCGTCCTCCAAATTCTGTTTTTGAGGATTTGCAACTAATTGCAGATAGTCGTTCAAGGCCAATTCGTCGCTTTCAGAGACCCCATTGTCTGTTTCAATTTTAAATTTGGATACCAGACTAAGATCAAAATCAATCTCCGGCTCGAACAGGAAAAAAGAATCCGGAGAATTTTTCAACTGAGTAGGCAACACCAAATCCAGCTTTTTTGATTCTTCTTTGTTTAGGGGAAGAAGACCTTTGAACAACTGCTTAACGTCATCTTTTGTGACGGAATTATATATTTCGAGAATTTTCTTCAGCTTCGCAGGCAGATGTTGAAGGCATGGTATTTCGCCTTCATCGAAAACAAACTGCACATTGAGAGAGCCGTATTTCCCAATAATTCTGCGTATATCATCCGAGTCACGATTAAAGACAGCGAGTTCTCTTAAGGCCTCATTGTCTTCCATGGTAATGAAAAACTGATTATTAGATATGTTAGCACCATATTGTCGTTGTTTATTGACAGGATTTGTTTCATTAACCCTGCTGGAAACACTCTTTAGCGTTGAGTTATCATCACTATTCAAAAATTTGTTAGCTGTATAAATTCCAAAATTGCTATCAATCGCATTCCGTTGAATATTAAATCTGCCCATGGTTCCAAAGTTGATGGCAAAAACCCGTGTGTCAGCCTGAATGAAAAGCGATGCGCCAGATGTTTGGCTTTTAGGAAACATTTGCGATATATCGAGCCCCCCGATTTTGTCTTGGAAATACTTTACCCAATCAGGCTGTTTTCTTTGTCCTAATCTTTTGTAAAATATGGCTTTTGTCTCGCCTTCCTCAATTTGCATTGCATTAGCGGTCGAATAACCTTCAATGAAGTCTTGCGGCTCCTCAAGTTTCATGCCGTCCTTTAGTAACATAACATTCAATCTTATCTTCTTTTTATTCATTTAACACCCTCTACAAGTTTTTCTGCATTGGGTACGTGTTCGGCAGTCCAGGAAATACCGCAACCGGTGACCGGCGCTGTGCCAAACGTGTATTCGACTGTGCCAGTTGGTAGGGTCATAAATTAACCTCCTCGCCATTCTGCACATATGTAAAAAGGCATTTTTCTCTTCTCTTGCCCAGGATGATTGCAATGCCCAGCTTGAATCTATATTGTTGCTGAGGGTTCGTGAGATCTCTCAGTTTGTATATATCCGTTTCATGGCTCTTATTCCAATATGTCTTGAATTCCAAAGCCAGAATGTTGTCACGATTACTTCTGCGTTTGTGGAGTATCAAATCCGGATAGATTCCATCGGGAAAACGAGGGGTTCTCTTTGAATCACACATGTTTCTGTTGTAATCAAAGTCCAGATCTAATTTGCTATAACTTGAGTTTTTCAAAAGCTCATAAAAATACAAACCAAATCTGAATACGATACTTCTTTCATGAACTTGGCGATCAAGCAAATCAGCGTCACCTTGATATAGTTCATCCAGTGCCTTCTTGACGATTGATATCAATTCCATCATATCTGTACCCCAGCTTCCTCAATGAACTTCTCCCCATAGGGCACGCGCAGTTCACCGGAGATCAATTTGGGCAGGAAGGTGTCACGGAGGATGGTTAAGGTTTGAGATTCTGCTTCCAGCTTCGCCGCAAGAAGATGTAGTGGCTTAACATAATCATCAAATCTATTTATGGCTTTTGTGGGAGGTAGTATAAACTTTATCGACTTCAAATAACTAACCGGACGTGAAATTGAGGGTACGCCAGTTGATGAGGTGTTAGCAAGAAGTGTATGTTGTCCACCTGATGACCTGAAATAATGTGCCATAAAGAAAGGTGAGACCTTTTCGTGATCGCACCTTAAATAGAACTGTCGTTGAGATAATACGTATCGGTCGTACTTAGAAGTTTCAGGGATAAAGGCGACTTGTCCAATATTCCCAGCATGAGTAAATATCACATCACCACGAAACACATTTGCGTTTTTCAGCTTCTCCGCATGTTTAAGTGTAATAAAATTATATTTTCCATCAAAGAGGCGTATTCCATTAAGGTGCTGTCCACTAATCACTGGAATCCCTTCGGAGACGAAAGTCGAGACCTTAATAGATGATCCAAATGGACCACAAGCAACTTTCTCTGCGATATCCTCAACTTTAGCTATCGTCCAGCCCTTCGGAATTGGTCCGAGTTCTGAATCTTCAAAGCTATTGGGGAACAGGTCGGCGATTTCTTTGGGTAGGTTGGGATCGCGGCCTTCGGCCTTGGCGCGGACGGGGTCGAAATCAATGAACCACGACTTGAATATCGCCTGCGCCATCTTCTCAATCGTCCAGTTCATCCGCCGGTTCAGTTCGATCTTGTCATCCAGCGTGCCAAGGATGTGGGCGATGCGCTCCTGTTCTTTCTTACTGGGGAGTGGAATTCGTACTTGTGAAAAATGACCCTTATTCAGAATAGGTTGTGCAGATCCGGAGGCAAGTGATCGCAACTCAGTTTTACGCATGCTGAGATTGTAATAAATGTAATCTGCACAATACTCATCAGAAACAATTATAGAGTTTATCTGCTGATTTGTTACACACTCTCGACCGGCAATGGCAACTTTGCCCATATCAGAACCTATGCATGATACCATGATACTTCCTGATGGAATTACAGCTCTGGCGACAGCATTTTTGCCAGCTTCCGTTAGAAAACGTTCGGTCTCGTCTATTATTTTCCTGCCATCCATATCTCGTGGGGTTACAAACGGAACGTTTCCACCAAAATAATCCTTTACACTAGTAGGCGGTGTCCTTCCCGTTACTATGGGGCCTAAGTCACCGAGGGTTAAGAGGCGTCGTTCACTCGCCATATCCCAGTACCTCCAGGTTCTGGCGAATCACGGCGTCGAGTTCTTCGGCCTCGGTTTGTGATTTGTTTACTTTTGCTTTGCAGGCAAATAAATGAATAATTCCCTTCTTCTTAAGCCCTTGATAAGCTAAAGGGATAGAGGATATTTTGATCCGGGAATTGCATCCAAAATTGCGCGCGAAATTGCACGCAAATTGCGCAATCAATCCATTTCGTATTTCTTTTAGAATCAATGAATTAAGAAACAGCACACCGGGGGAATTGCGTGTGGAATTGCGTGTTAATTGCATGTAGTGTTTTTGTGCACGCAATTGTTTTCCGGATACGATATTGCTCGTTTTCATTTATTTTCTTCTACCTGTCCATTATCCCCAAGGATGCCCGGCAATGTGGGGTACCACCGGGCACCTTTGGTCTTTCCCTTAAGCTGAATTTTGCCCTCTTGTTTTAGTTCCCGCAGCATCCACTGTACACTTCCCTTGCTCAATGCAGGTAAAACTTGTTGAAGCTCCGCCAGAGTTGACCCCTCTTCGGCATTACCTTTGATGTGTTTTAACAGAAGTTGCTTGTTTGTTTCTCTGTCTAACCCTTTTTTCCGGGTATAGACGCCCCTCTTCCCAAGTACGGCGTAGAAACGGCGAGACAGAATGTAGCGTGTCCCCCTCCCTCTTCCCACACGCTCGATCACTCCCAGTTCCAGGAGTTTCTGCACACTTCGCCTCAGGTCATCCGGAACGGGCTGCTCGCGGTGGATGAGGTCCAGCGCAAGGAAATCATGCGTGCAGAAAGAAGCCAATGTTTCTCGTCCCACCTTTTCGAGGAATTGCAAAAACCGTAAGTCCTGTATTTGCCCATATAGGGTAAAAACCACGTTATAATCGTCTGTGCCGGTGAAATTGGGTGTAGGCTTTCCTTGGCGGATGCTTTGTTCGAACATCAGGTTCATACCTTGGCCCGAGCGCTCCACGAGGCCGCACTTGGCGAATACCTCCGCTATACGGCGGTTCCGGGGAGATTGCCGGTCCAGTATATTTTCCAAGGTGATCCCGACTGGCAGCCCACCGGGGCTCTCCACCACGAGCCGCCGTGGGTATTGGCGCACAAACACACTGCCGCCGAGTTGGTAATCACGATGACTCACCGCGTTCAATATAGCTTCACGAACCGAGCGCTCTTCAAAGGTTGGAATATCCCAAACAAACAGGCCATCCTGGTAGTGTTGTAGGTCGTTACGCAAGTTGATGATCTCCCATAGTTTATCGTAATAGAGGAAAAAACCTTCCCTGAATTCAGCGCGCTGTTGCGCAGGACCGGAAGCGTCAGAAGAACGGTACTCAAATACGACCTCCGCCTGGGCAAGGTACTTCCCCAATGCCTGCTTTTTGCCAAATAGAATCAGCGCGGCATAGGTCAGGCCGTCGTCGTATAGCACTTCCGCATCCCGAAGTAATTGTTTGCTTGAAAGAGAGCTGAGCTGTGTGTTGCTCGACTTTTCCATCCAGCGCCGGCGGAACTCCTCGATTGCGCCGGGGTCAAGGTCTTGCATGGTTGCGTCTGGGCAAATGTCGGCGGAAAAATCGTGTCCAGCTTCGGCGAAAATCGCACGGAGTTTGTCTTCCGGTATTGCAACCAGACTATCCGCCGTGCGCGACCAATAAACGCCTTTATATTTTATCGGAACGCCTACAGGACGGGCCGGAATGCCGAATACGAGAACACGTTTGCCTGAATGGTTGATTTCGGAAACTTCAATACGTAAGGGAATCTGCTCCATTAGTTTTCGGCGAGTATTCTCCGGCTGTTGAAATGCGCGTGTTCCGACGACTTGTCTCGGTCGTTTGTCTGTAACTCCCAAAATCACCTTTCCCCCACCTTCGTTTCCCAGGGCACAACAATATTTCGCCAGGTCTTCGAAAGAGAAGCGATTCTTGGCTTCCTTGAATTCAAAATGCTCCCCTTCAGTGGCGCACATCCACTCATCGAGCTGTTGCGATAGTGATTGGGAAATGTTGTTATCACGCGGGTTCATCACAAACTATCCTCAATTCGGGAGTCACCGTCTCCCGCATTGGAACAAGTTCCTCAATGGCCGGGAGCATCGCCTGAGATTCGGGAGTCAATGCCTCCCGGATTTGCGGGTATGTCAAGTAGAACTGCCTGTACCTTTGCAGTTCGCGTGCATCAACCCGTTTCAAGCCAGATTGCCGCAAGCGATCAGCCAATTTATCGGGAAGATATTCGCCGTACCGGGCGCGGTCTGAGCAGTTTTGTTCGTATTCATAGATATACAGACCCACGATCCAGTTTCTCAGCGTCAAGCTGATGTTGACGGCCCTCCTTGCCTGAGCGGAAAAGTGCTCGTGAACCTTCTGGATGGCCCCTACAAGTCTTTCAAAGGTGAGTTCACTTCCCATATCCCAGCACCTTTAGATTCTTCAATCTTGTTTCCCTTCCCTCTCCCTGTGGAACCCTGTCTGCCTTTTCTTAGGCTCGGGCGGCTTCATAAGCTCTTTTATAGCGTCAAAGACCACCCTGAATTGGGCATCGTACTTCTTCTCAAGGGCATCGAGCTTGCGCGCCAATTCAGCATGAGAGGCGAGCATCTGACGGAGCCGAACGAAGGCTCGCATAATCTCGATATTGACTTTAATGGCTCTTTCACTGTTAAGCACACTTGAGAGCATGGCAACTCCCTGTTCTGTGAAGGCATAGGGAGTAGCTCTGCGCAAGCCTCCCCAGCTTGAAGTCACAATTTGTGATTTCAAGTTATCAAACTCTTCTTTGCTCAACTGAAACATGAAGTCTTCGGGGAAACGCTCTATATTTCTTTTTACGGCCTGAACCAGCACTCGCGGCTCGACTCCGTAAAGTTCCGCAAGGTGTGTGCTTAGCATTACTTTGTGCCCACGAATGAAAAAATCTTTTTCTCAATCAGCTCAGACGGTATCAAAGCCTCCATTTATCCCCCTCCAAACTTTAGGTGCCAAAATGGCGCCTTAAAGAATCGTATTGCTCCTTATTAAAGGTGCCGGATTGTGACATCAAAACCCCAGAACCTCCAGATTCTTTCTTATAGCCTTTTCAAGCCGGCTGGATTCCCTGAACTGCTCCTGCAACTCTGCCGTGAGACGTTTCATCTTTTCCTCAAAAGGCTCGTCATCTTCTTTCTGCGGCGGGGCGCCGACGTAGCGGCCGGGGGTGAGCACGTGGCCGTGCTTGCGGATATCATCAAGTGTTGCAGACTTGCAGAAGCCGGGCACGTCTTCGTATTTGCCCGCGTCCTTCTCACCACGCCAGGCATGGTAGGTGCGGGCGATCTTCTGGATGTCCTCGTCAGTGAGTTCACGGTGAGTGCGGTCCACCATGCGGCCCATCTTGCGGGCGTCGATGAAGAGCACTTCTCCGCGGCGGTCGCGGAAGCGGCTGTTCTTCTTGTCGCGTGCAAGGAACCACAGGCAGGCCGGGATCTGCGTTGAGTAGAAGAGCTGGCCGGGCAGGGCTATCATGCAGTCTACCAGGTCTGCCTCTATTATGTTCTTGCGGATCTCGCCCTCGCCGGACTGGTTTGACGACATCGAGCCGTTGGCGAGTACAAAGCCGGCCAGGCCCCTGGGTGCAAGGTGATGGATCATGTGCTGCACCCAGGCGAAGTTGGCATTGCCCGCTGGAGGGACGCCGTACTTCCAGCGCTTGTCATCGCGCAGGAGTTCGCCACGCCAGTCGCTCACGTTGAAGGGCGGATTGGCGAGGATGTAGTCGGCCTTGAGGTCCGGGAACCGGTCGTTGTGGAAGCTGTCTCCGTGGGCGATCTGGCCCTCGATGCCGCGGATGGCAAGGTTCATACGCGCCAGCCGCCAGGTGGTATAGTTCGACTCCTGGCCGTATATCGAGATGTCACCCCTGGCCTTACCACCGTTACCATTGCCGCTTGAGTGGGCGCGGATAAATTCCACGGACTGAACGAACATGCCCGAGGAGCCGCAGCAGGGATCGTATACCCGGCCCTTGTAAGGTTCGAGCATCTCAACGAGGAGCTTGACCACGCAGCGCGGGGTATAGAATTCGCCGCCTTTCTTGCCTTCGGCGCTGGCGAACTGGGAGAGAAAGTACTCGTAGACCCGGCCGAGGATGTCGTTGGAGCGGCTCTCCTCGTCGCCTACCTGGATGTTGGTGATCAGATCAATCAACTGGCCGAGACGTTGCTTGTCCAGCGCCGGCCGTGCATAGTCCCTGGGCAGCACGCCTTTAAGTGAGGGGTTGTCCCGCTCAATGGCCTCCATTGCGTCATCCACCAGCCGACCGATGGTGGGCTGTTTCGCCTGGTTCTTGAGATGGGACCAGCGAGCCTCGGGCGGCACCCAGAAGATGTCCTGAGCCCGGTACTCGTCCGGGTCCTCGGGATCCGCTCCCTGATCACGTTCGGCTTCGAGGCGGGCGTGAACTTCCTCGAAGGCATCGGAGATGTATTTCAGGAAGATCAGTCCGAGCACGACGTGCTTGTACTCGGCTGCGTCCATGCTGCCGCGCAGAGCATCCGCGGCAGCCCAGAGTTCCTGCTCAAAGCCGAGGGTAGCACCGTTTGTGGATTTTCCCTTGTGAACCTTTTTCCTTCTTTCAGCCAACCATCCCTCCTGAAAAATCCCTTCAATTTTATACACTTCAAGATGGTATTTTCAATAAAAGGTCCTTTGCTACCGCCTTCTAAACCAATGATCCCCCCGTTCATTCATGAAAATTCATGGTTCAGTGGAAATTATAGCACATTTTTTCTGCGGGTCCTGCATGGGGAGTGCCTCTGCTGCCATGTTGAGAAAAGGGGTGGTGAGAGGAAATTCTGTGAAAAGCAGGAGGGATGTTATTGGGGTGTTGGAAAGGGGAAGGCCGTCTGGTGGCCTTCCCCCTTTGTTTATGCCGTTGTCTCTGATACGTTGGCGGGTGCAGCGGCCTCCACAGGCTCCCGACCCAGTTTGAAGAAGTCCAGGACAAAGAGAAAGACCCCATAGACGAAGCCGAGCCCGAAGATCGCCCTCAGTGCCCAGAACCAGAGGTTGTAGTTTGCCTTGACGGTAACATAATCAAGGCCGACAAGCCTCTCCATATAGGTCTGGACCATGCCGGCTCCTGTGAGCGAGAGCACTATGAAGACCATGGAGATGGTCATCCACCAGAAGGAGCGGTAACCCCTTGAGGTGTTGAACTCGGTCACACCCCGGATGAGGGGGAGGGTGATATAGATCATCGAGATCACCAGAAGGACATAGGCGCCGTAGAAGGCGAGGTGACCATGGGCCGTAGTGATCTGGGTCCCATGGGTCCATTTGTTTACCTGGGGAAGGGTGTGGATGACACCCCAGAGCCCGGCGCCTACGAAGTTGAAAATGGCGTGTGCGGTGGCATAGAAGAGCCCGAGGCGGTTTGTAACAACACGATGTTTCCGTGTGGTCCTGAAGGCATCCCAGACCATCAGGAGAAGTGGGACTGGTTCAAGGGAACTGAATATTCCGCCGACCCAGAGCCAGTATTTAGGGGTTCCTATCCAGTAGTAGTGATGGCCTGTTCCAAGGATTCCGGTAAAGAGGACGAGGGCTACCTCGATGTACATCCACCTCTCGAGGACATGGCGGGGTGCGTTCGTCACCTTCATGAGCATGAAGGCCAGGAGCGCGCCTGCAATGATCTCCCATGAGCCTTCGACCCAGAGATGGACGACCCACCACCACCAGAACTGATCCTTGACCATGCTCTTTGTGTAGAACATTCCCGGCAGATACATGAGGGTAAGGAACGTGAGACCTCCGAGGAGGGTGCCCTGTATGCCGGTCCACCTCTTGCTTTTGTACATGGTCATGAAGTTGTTGAAGAGAAAGAGTATTACCGACAGTGCTATCAGCCAGTCCGCCCAGCGGGGTGCCTCTATGTACTCCCTGCCTTCATTGAGAAGGAGGGTTCCGAAAATATACTTGTTTGCCTGGGGGTCAATCCCCATCCAGATATAGCCGAGAACCACCGCTGTGATGGCCACGACAGTCGCCCAGAACTGGAACTTGGCGAGGGGTATGCTCCAGAGTTCGCTTTGTGATTCCTCGGGAACGACGAAGTAGGTGGCACCCATCATTCCCAGCAGAAGCCATACAACGAGGGCATTGATGTGGAGATCACGGATTACATTGAACTTCAGCAGGAAGAAATCAGGCCATATGAACTGGAGCGCTGCTATCAGTCCGACCAGCACCTGTACAAAAAAGAGCAGAATGGCGAAGGTGTAAAAGTGCTGGGCTATCTTCTGACTTTCGTATTTCATATCTGAAACACCTCCTATTTAAGTGTTATTAAATAATCAGCAAGTTGATTCAGTTCTTCATCTGATATCTGTGGGAAAGGTGGCATTGCAGAGTTTGGTACCACGCTCCGGGGATCCCTGATATGCCTTTTGTGCCACTCGATATCTGGCTTTCTGGATGCCACATGTGTAAGATCCGGTCCGGAAGTCCCGCCGATACCACCGATCATATGACAGGCTGAACAGTTATACTTCTGATAGACTGTGACACCGGGGATCTGAGGCATCCTGTAGGCGGCAAGCACCGGCTTGGGGGGCCAGCCGTTTGTATCCACCTTTGAAGTCCAGTCCAGGAAAGCAACGATTTTCTTCGCCTCATCGGGTGTTATCCCGAGTTCCGGCATTGCGGCTGAGGGTTTTACCTTTCTTGGATGGACGAGAAACTTTTCAAGATAGCCCTCCGGCTTGTTTACGGTTATCTTTGTCAGATCAGGGGCAAAGTAGGACCCGTTGCCCAGAATGGTATGACAGCCGATACAGTCGTACTTGTGCCAGAGCTTCTTTCCCTGATCCACCTCTTCCGTTATCTCCGGAGCCCTCTTGTCGATCTCCTTCATTGTATCAACGGTTAGTGCAATGAAGATGACAAAGAAGAAGAGGCTCCCGAAGACAAAGAGGTTCCGTACACCTCGGTTGCTCATATCTTCACCTCCCTTTTTTTTTGACCTGCCAAAGGCAGGGGTGTTCTCAAAGATACAGACCTTCTTTGGTACAATATAACGCCAGCACAGAAAATAAAACCATGATTTATATCATAAAGCGGCAGTACTGCCGGATCAGGAGAATACAGAGGGTACCACTGAAAAGAGAAAAGGGGCAGGTTCATGCCTGCCCCTCGAAATTCAAGTTACTTCAAACCGAGTTTCTTCTTTGATGCCGCCCTGGTTCTCAGATCATCGAGCCAGTTTGCCATCTCGGCGCCATCAACGGTTATCTCATATGAACCGTGCCAGTGTTCGTAGTCCGGTCCCTGCATGAAGGCACCCATCCTCCATCTTCTGCCCTCATGGTGCCAGATCTCGTGCCAGAGGGTGTCCACTGCGCTCTTACCGTTGAACTTTATGTTCTTGTCAAGGCCTTCCTTCTTGATCGGGTCGTAGTACAGCTTCTTTATCGCAAAGGCTACGGCATTGTAGACGTCTATCACCTTCTCGGCCTTGGCAAGCTCGCCCTTTGCCCATACTGTTGAATGGCACTGTGTACATACCTTCAGCATATCCGCCCTCTTTTCATCGGGTGAACGCCTTCCGGCCCCCTGGATTGCATCGAACCTCGTTTCTCCCTTCTCCCACCATTTGCCTGGCCCTACATAGGCATTGTACACCTCCGGGGCAACCTTCTTTGCAATCGCAAACGGGTTGGGAAGACCGGTCTTGACCTCCCTGAGCGAACCTGCAGGCAGGCCGTACATCTTCTCATACCGCTCTGCTATCTCGGGATCGATGCTGTACTTTTCGCTCCCTGTGAGGTACTTCTCCTCTGTGGGCCAAGAAGCCGCTGGCTCCAGTTCCCACTTGAGCCGTGCACTCACATTATGGGTGCTCTCCACCGCCCCGCCAAAGCCGCTCATGTGGCATGTTGCACAGGTCGGTGCCTCTATGTCCTCCGGCCCCCATTGCCCGGGTGGGACTTCCCAGTTCCAGTGCTCGCCCTTTGCAGCATATATCGCACCATGTTTGCTCTCTGCATAGATTTCCGCCTGGGGATGGTCAGGGCCCAGGTGACACTGGCCGCATGCCTCGGGCTTCCGGGCCTCGGCAACACTGAAGGCATGCCTTGTATGACAGGCGGTGCATGAGCCGATGCTCCCGTCAGGGTTGAATCTGCCTATTCCGTTGTTCGGCCAGTTTATGAGTTTTCCGTTCTTTCCGACCTTTATCACCGTTCCATGGCAGTGAAGACAGCCTGCCTCAGCGGACTCACGGGAGTAGTTCGTCTTGTAGTTCTTGTTCTTGCCTACGGTGATGTTGTCTTCCGTGACCCTCTCTCCCCCGGCTATTGCATAGGAGGAAAGGGAGAAGAGTCCGGCAGCGGAATGGAGGCTCTCCCTGAATTCCTTCACCTGTTTGGGATGACAGCTGTTACAGTACCTGGGGGTGACAAGGGCTGTGACCCTGAAGCCGTTATGGTCGAATCCTGCAGGATCGTCTTCCTTGGCCATATGGCAGACATAACACTTCACTCCCACCTTGCTGTGTTTGGACTCATGCCACTGCTTTACTATCCCCGGTGTGACGGTGTCGTGGCAGCTTATACAGGGGTCGGTCGGGTTTTCCAGGGCCCCTGCCACCTGTGGATAGAGGGCAAGTAAAACCAGTACCGCCATGATGAGTATTGAAAACCGTTTCATAAACACCTCCTCTTGTGTTTTGAGACTTTAGTCCCGGGAGGACTATTGTTCCTCCCAGTTCAGGTAGACCAGTTCAAACTCTATCACCTCCTCCCACTGGCTTATACTTTCCGAAATCTCCTTCAGTCTCTCAGCGGATTCCGCCTCGAGGACTATGGCGATCCCCTTCTCTCCAATCCCCTCGACAGTGACGGAGGGGATTTCCCGGAGACGGTCGGCGATCCTTTCTTCATCTTTTCTATCCATCGGGACAACTACTGCACCAGCAACCGGCATTTCTTACCTCCCTTTCAAAACATATTTGATCGCGCCTGTGGGGCAGGAGTCCCTGCAGAGACCACAGTTGTCGCACTTGATCCAGTCAAACCTTTTCTCTTCTTCAGCCAGGCCCATGGGCTCAAGGTTGTAGGGACAGGCGGTATTGCAGTATCCGCAGTGGTTGCAGAGGGTGAGGTCCATATCTATCCTGAGAAGTCTCCTGGCCCCAAGGAGGGAAAGCCCGCCACCAGAGGGGCAGAGCCTGCTGCACCAGACCCTCGTGGTGGAAAAGGACTCGAATAGTAGTATTCCCAGGAGGATGCCCATCCCGCTCAGGGAGAGCATCCTGTGGGTGAAGAGGTACATAAGTTCCCTCCCGAAGACATGGGGTGGATCGATTGCGGATATTATCGGGCTTGAGAGGAAGAATGAGAGAAGAAGCATAACAAAGAAAAGTGTGTATCTCAGGTCTGGAATCCAGACAGGGCGATTCAGCCCTGCCTTCTTCAGCAGTCCGTTCAGTCTCTGGTTGAGCTCCAGTATGAGCCCCACGGGGCAGAGCCATGAGCAGAAGACCCTCCCCAGAACCAGTGTTATGGCCAGGGGTATGACTGCCCCCACCAGGAGGGGGATGTAGAGGATCCTGCTTGAGAGCACTCCTTCAAGAAACGCTATGGGGTGGATGAGCCGGAATCCCTTTATGGTGAAGGCCCAGGTATCTCCACTTATGTCCATGACTGAAGGGGGCGGGAGATGGCCAAGCACGATCCTGGAGGGGGACCACTCCGAGGGGTTCATCGTGAGGATGGGCACGATGATGAGTACGGCGAGAACCAGTATCTGCACGAGTCTTCTCGGGTAGAGGGCCTTCGGTCTTCTATGTCCTTTGATCTCCTGCATTCTCAGATCCTGAGGGTAACCCTTATGGCAGGGAGCCGGACAGCCTTTCCGGCCGAACCGATGAGATTCCGGACCATGGCTGCATAACGTTCCTCGAACCAGGTGAGCTTTATGCTTCTGTCCATCATGGACCGGGCTATATGTTCCTTGACTGGACAGACGTAATTGCACATACCGCAACCTATGCAGAACTCAGGGTCAACATAGGGACGGATGCCCGTTGCCCCCTCAATCACTTCGTTTGGCGGATAATCCCTGAGTGCCTTGTCCCTGAGGGGGCAGTTGTAATAGCACTCTCCACAGGAGTCGTACTGCCAGGCAAGGCAGATCCTCCTGTCGAGGACAGAGGTCCCGATCTTCATCTCATAGGGCACCCTGGCCAGGACCTCCTTGTCGTTTCTTATCTTCCTGATTGCACCGGTAGGACAGACCTCTCCACAGCGGAGCCATTGACTTACAGGCCTGTCCTTTCCATCGGGGCCCCTCTGCTGGCAGAGATAGCAGGGGGTCTTCAGGGGATCAATATAGGGGGTATGGGCAAGCCCGCCTGAGGTGATATCAAGGCATCGGAGGCTGTCATAAGGGCAGGCCTCGATACACTGGCCGCATCTTATGCACCGGGCAAGAAAATCCCTCCTTGCACCCGGGGGCCTGAGCACCGGACCCTGGAAGTCCACCGGGATCATGGCCAGGAACCAGACCGAGATGCTCCTTTTAAGAAAATCCCTCCTTGATATCATCCCCTTTTCCTCTCAATCACTGCTATCTCAAACCGCCTCCCCTTTATCTGGTACGGCGATACCACCTCGCCTTCAATAGTGACGGGGCTGCCCTTCGGGGGCATTACCGATGACGTTATGACCCATATCTGACCGGTGGTATCCTTGAGGAGGTAAGGCTGTTCGTTCACGAACTCAAAGGCAAGGCCGGGTTCTGCCTCTCCTCTTATGGTCACCCTTTTGCCCGTAAATTCATCGGGCCTTTCAATGATCTTTCCTATCGGCGTGATTCCTGACGATGTAGAGGGGTGTGCTTTCTCCCTGGAACCGATGGGACTTTCCCTCTCGGTACAGCTGGAGACTAATAAAAGGATGATAAAACAGCTCCAGAAATATCTCATAAGCCCCACCTTTCCTGTGCCGGATATGCCGGGGTCCCTCCCTTCTCCTGAGAGGGACCCCAAAGGGAGGGTCAAGCCTTCATGATCTTGACGGCACAGACCTTGTAGTCAGGTTCTCCTGCACCTGACCAGCTCTTCGGATCATCAACGGTAAGGAGGTTTATCAGTTTCGTCTCGTCAAACCAGGGGACGAATACCATTCCGGGCCTGGCCCTCTCGGTGATCCAGGCCGGCAGCACGATCTTGCCCCTCCTGGACTGGATCAGGAGCTTGCTTCCGCTGCTGATTCCCAGCTTCTTTGCATCTTCCGGTGATACCTCCACATAGGCCCTGGGGTTCATCTCCCTGAGGAGTTTCACCCTCATGGTCATGGTTCCGGAGTGCCAGTGCTCGATCACCCTTCCTGTATTCAGGACAAAGGGGTATTCGGCATCGGGCATCTCGAAGTCGAGGCCGGCCTTGAGGACCCTTACGATAGCCTTGCCCTTGGAGCCTTTGTGGAAGGGGTGGTGGCCGTAATAGTTTATCGGCCCCGGGATTCCCTTATCCACCATATGCTGGTCATAGAGAGTCACATATCCTGTCTTGTAGTTCCTTTCTGCTGCTCCGAAGACACTCAGTGCATAATCCTTGGAAATGTACCGCTTTGCCGTGCCCCTGTTGTTGAAGTCCGTGGTAGGACATGGCCACTGCACACCGCCGGCATGGGCCTTAAGCTTCTCGTAGGTGGCGCCCCAGAGGTCCACATCCTGGCCCCTTGTGGCGAGGCGGTATTCGTTCCATGCCTCCTCTTCGGTCTCAAACCCGAGGCCGTAGACCTCCTTTATTTTCTTGACCTTTCCGGTCATCGGATCAATCACCCTGTAGGCGGTCTTTCTCCCGAGCTTCCTTGCAAGCCTCTTTGCCACTTCCACGATCTGCCAGAAGTCCGGCCGGGCCTCACCTGGCGGGTCTATCAGTTTCGGGATGAACTGGGACCTCCGGTCTGTCTGGCCCATTACTCCTTCCTTCTCCACCCACATGGCCGATGGAAGGATGACAGTGGCCAGTTCAGTGGTCCGTGTCGGGTAGATGTCACTTACGACGGTGAAGGCCTTCTTCATCGCATCACGGTAGAGCGAGGCATTGGGGAGGCTCTGCCCCGGGTTGGTGGTGTTGATCCATATCGCCTTTATCTTTCCCTTTCTCAGGCGCATGAACATATTTACAGCCGGTCCTGTGGGCTTCTTCGGGAGCCATTCCACCGGGACTCCCCATATCTCCGCCATCTCGGCACGGTGTTTGGGGTTTGCCACTGCCCTGTGTCCGGGAAGAATGTGAGTGAGTCCGCCCTGCTCCCTTGTACCGCCGCAGGCATTGGGCTGTCCTGTGAGGGAGAGGGAGTCGCAGCCGGGCTTGCCTATCTTGCCGGTGAGGAGGTGGAGGTTATGCATCTGTGTGTTCAGATGTACCCCCTTCGTTCTCTGGTTGAGTCCCATTGTCCAGATGCTGAGTGTGGCAAAACCTTTTCTTCCGAACCATTCAGCCGCCTTTCTTATGTCAGAGGCGGGAACGCCGACTAGGGCCTCAACCTTCTCAGGGGTATAGTCGGCAAGGAATTTCCTGTATCCATCGAAATCCACGAAATCACCCTTTGTCTTCAGCCCCTTCCTGAAAGTGCAGTACCTGAGGTGGGACTCGTCAACCAGCCCCTTTTC
Organism: uncultured Thermodesulfovibrio sp.; assembly: GCA_964542175.1. Lineage (GTDB taxonomy): Bacteria > Nitrospirota > Thermodesulfovibrionia > Thermodesulfovibrionales > JdFR-85 > WFTX01. The sequence continues at coordinate 20,528 of CAZITN010000009.1, forward strand.
TATGATCACCTGGGCCATTGCGTTCAGGAGGTACATGTCATATCCCGGCCGGAACTTCAGGTGGAGATCGGCATACCTCGCAGTGGGGGTATATCGTGGATCGGCCACAATCACCTTCACCCTTTCGGGATAGGCTGACTTCCTGTCGATAACCCTCCTGAAGAGCATGGGGTGGTTTTCAGCAGTATTGGAGCCAATAATGAAGATACAGTCCGTCTGGTCAAAATCGTCATAGGTGCCTGCAGGCTCATCAGTCCCGAAGGTATTCAGGTAGCCGCCCACAGCTGAGGCCATGCAGAGGCGGGGGTTGCCTTCCACATTGGCCGTGCCAATTATCCCCTTGAAGAGTTTGTTGGCAGCGAATGCCTCCTGGGTGGTGTTCTGGCCGGAGCCGTACCAGGCGACACTGTCAGGGCCGTGGGCCTTAATGAGTTCGGCGAATTTCTCTGCAATCAGGTCAAGGGCATAATCCCAGGAAACCTCTTTGAAGCTTCCGTCGGACTGCCTGACCAGGGGTTTCGTAAGCCTGTCATCGCCATACATGATGTGGGGAAGGGAATAGCCCTTCATGCAGAGACGGCCGAAATTTATCGGGCTGTCGGCATCGCCCTTTACCGCCACTACCCTGCCGTTCTTGACCCCTGCCAGTACCGTACATCCCGTTCCGCAGAACCTGCACTGAGACCTCCCGTACCTGATAGAAGGCTCTGCCAGGGCCTCTACCGGAAGCCCTGCCATTGCCAGTGCCGTGGCAGCTGCGGAGGCCTTGATAAAATCCCTTCTGCTGAGTCCCATAGGACACCTCCCTTTTTGTTCTAACAGAAGCGGGGAGCATCCCGAACCGGGCCTTCCTACCCCACCTGTATCTATCTTCCCACACCTTCAGGTAAATCGCATGTCAAAGGGTGTAAAAAAGATGTAAAAGTGCAGCGGAGGGATAAATGCAGGTCAAGGCTGAGGTTAAGGTCAAGGCTGAGGTTAAGAAAAGCGTGTGGCGGGTAGCGGGTAGAGAGTAAAAGACAGGTTGAGGCTGAGGTTAAGGCTGAGTAACCTGATAACCAATACACCAATGACCAATGACTCAATGACCAAACTATGTTCAGAGTTCTGTGTTAGAAAGAAGCGAGAAAGGCGAGAAAAGTAAAAGTGTGTACGTGTTTAAGCGGGAATGGGAAACTCAATGACCTAGTGACCAGTGACGGTCTTTACCCAATAACCAATACAATAATATACCAGTATACCTATCAACTGCCTTTAATGCTGAGGTGAGACGAACCTGTAACCCACTCCCGGGACGGTGAGTATGTATTCAGGCTCTCCAGGGTCCCTTTCTATCTTGGCCCTCAGGTGCTGGACATGGACATCTATCACCCTTGACCAGGAGTAGAGGCGCCGGGAGTCCTTCCAGAGGGACTTCCTTATGAAGTCCCTTGTAAGCACCTTCTCCCCGTTTCTGATGAAGAGACAGAGGAGGTCAAACTCCTTGGGGGTGAGATCTATCTCTTCTCCCCGGACGGTCACGCGCCTCCGGGAGATGTCTACCGAGATCTCACCTGCCTCAAGGCATTCATCCTTTGAAGGCGACCTTCTTCTAAGGCATGCCCTGATCCTGGCGATCAGTTCCACCGCCTCGAAGGGCTTGACAACGTAATCGTCAGCCCCGCTCTCAAGGCCGAGGACCCTGTCGGAAACCCCGTCCCGTGCGGTGAGCATGATTATGGGGAAGTCCATTCCACTCTCCCTCAGGTTACGGCAGAACTCCACTCCGTCACAGTCAGGGAGCATAAGGTCTAGGACGAGGAGGTCAGGCTGGTTGTTTTCGATAATCTCTCCTGCCTCGGCACAGTTAAGGCCGGTCTCAACATCGAAGCCTGCTACCTGGAGGTTTGCCCTGAGTACCTTCAGTATGTCAGGATCATCGTCAATTATCAGAATCAGAGGCATACCGCCCTCCTTCCCTGTAAGCAGGTATCTTGAAGTAGAATATACTACCACGGTTGCCGGGGCTGCTTATAACCCCGATTTCGCCACCATGGGCCTCGATTATCCCCCTTGATATGGCGAGGCCGAGGCCGGTGCCTCCCTTTCTCTCCCTGTAGAAGCGTTCGAAGATCCTTTCCTGAATCTCAGCAGGAACACCCGGGCCTCTGTCTATTATCCTGACTGCAACCCAGTCACCTGTCATGTATGCCTCTATGGTGATCTCTTCATTTTCAGGGGAATGCTGGATCGCGTTGTTCAGAAGGTTCAGCAGGACCTGGCTGATCCTGTCTTCATCAGCCCGGACCGCGAGATTTTCCTCAACATTGGTCTTAAGGGAGAGCTTCTTCTCTTCCAGGAAAGGGACGATCTCAAGGGTGACCTCCCTGATCAGCCGGTCGAGGTGGATGAGTTCGAGATGAATTTCCATCTTTCCGCTCTCGATCTTTTCAAGGTCCAGTGTCTCCGAGACCATCCTGGCAAGCCTGTCGGCATTGGAGGAGATTATCTCCATGAAGGATATTATATCCTCTATATCGCAACTCTGGACACACTCCCGGTTCATGGTTCTGAGTCTCTGCTCAATGTAACTGATGGATCCCTTGATTGATGTCAGTGGTGTCCTGAGTTCGTGGGAAATGGAAGAGATGAAGTCGGACTTTCTTGCACTCAACTCCCTGTACTGCCGGCTTACCTCAAGGAGTTTCTGGTTTGTGGACCTCAGTTCTTCCGTTGCCTTCCGGACCTCATCCTCGAGGGAGTCATGGTATCTGCTGATCGTCTCGATCAGTCCGGAGAAGGTGCTGTAAAGTCCTGCCAGTTCCTCGGTGACAGGTTTGCCTGGATCAAGGGGTTCTCCCTTCTGGTAGCCCTCCATTGTCTCCCTGAGCCGAGTGATGGGTCTTATTACGAGGCTTTTCAAAGAGAGGTAAAGGAAGGAGAGCAGGAGAATGGAGACAGACAGTGCTACAGCAGCAAGAGTCAGGCGGTTGCGGGATATATCACTGAAGAGGTTGTCAACAGGGATGGTCACACTGATCGCCCCCCTCACATCTCCTATCCGGTAATCCCTGTGGCACTCAAGACAGGAGGGCTCCACATAAAGTGGGGCGATATACCGGTAGAGCCTGTTCTTTCCTGTCTTTTCAATGGTGGAGAGTTCCTCAAGGCCCTCTTTCTCAAACCGGAGGAGGGCCTTTCTCTCAAAAGTGTCTGGTTTGTTTGAAGGGTTTACCAGTCTGAGGCTTGTTATGTGGAACCAGTAAAGCCCCTCCTTTTTTGAGTATTCCGAGAGCTGCCTGGTTACATAGGCCGGGTTTTCCTTTATGAGCCTCCTGCCTGTCATATCCGTGATCTCAGGCTCCTTCAGAAAGGGATTTTTCTTCACCCAGGGAAGTTTTTCCACGAATATCCCCCCGTGATCCGCTATCCATCGCCTTGTGAGGACGATCTGTTTGAAGAGTATCCGGGCCTGGGACTCCACCTGCTGGAAGAGGAGCCTTTCATGGGCCCTTTCGAATACATAAAAGGTTGCTGAGAAGGTGATAAGGAGTGCCGCGGAACAGACAATAACGATCCGTCCGCTTAATGAGTTCAGGAACCGGATTGCCCCTTTCATTGCTTTATTTTAGCATGGAAGGCCGGAAATTGACCTTGATGTTGCAGAAACCCGGAGTCCGTCAGGTAAAAAACCCCCATGGCCTATCTGATAAGTATCCGGGGTGAGCGCTGAATATCAGATTCGCTCGCCAAGATCTGCCAAAGGCATACCATGCTCTCGCTGTACATGTTCAAGATAATCAATCCCCTCCGGAGACAATCCGGCCTCTTCTGACTGCATTGCCTCCCTCAACACCTGCCTGATGTGCATTCTTTCGGTCTGGTCCATCTTTTGGAGCCTCTTCAGGGAGTAAAGGATGGACAGGGCAAGTCCGATGAAGCCGGTTATGACCTCAAGCCCCTGAAGGCCGGTATGCGCGGAGATCATGTATCCTGCAAGGGCGCTGATTACGAATGCTATAAGTGGAAGTATGTAGGCTATGAAGTAGCCCTTCCGGTGTACATCCTTCCTGAGCCCCAGTATCACCTTGTCGCCTACACGAGCCTCAGGATTGTCCTCAACAGTAAAGATCATGTTGGCCCCTCCGGGACGGCAGAGCCCCATTTTTGCCATGCCGCAGCCCTTGCAGGACTGCCCCTTTCCAAGAAGCACCCTTGCAGTGGAGCCGTCCTTTTCAATCACTATTCCCGTCTCTACTATGTTTGTTTTCATTGAAAGCTGGTATATTGGTGTATTAGTGTATTGGTTATCAGGCTAATATAAGGCTAATGGGTTGCTCAGTCTTAAAGACTGCAATTGGTCACTGGTGTCCAAAACAATCTGACACGACAGGGAGAGGCGGTATGGCGGAAAGAATACCAATGCTCGACACCTTAGAAAATTAGGGTTTATTGTACCACACAGACCTAACCAGACACTCAGGTATAACACCTGTAGAATCAGGTTGCTGTCCCATAAATCCTGTCGGTTGCATTGTATTCTTGGAGCCTTGCCGCCTCTCCATAAAATTATTTTGTACAGATGTGGCAATTGGTATATTTGTATATTGGTTACTGGGTAAAGACCGTCACTGGTCATTGATTTTACCCTTCCCGCTTTAACGCGTACACACTTTTACTTTTCTCGCGTTCAACCTCGAAACGAGTCTCCGCTTGGAGTCGCTTCGACTTTCTCGCTTCTTTCTAACGCAGAACTCAGAACGTCGAACGTATCAGCCTGCAGGTTTATTCTACTCTCAACAGGAGGACGATTGTATGATTTATGTCATATACCTGACCCGGTTGGATATTACAGAATAAAGGCATGACACAGACCAGAAGGGCATATCTGAGGAAAATCCGGTACGCTGTCCAGCTATGGTTCTTCCTCTTCAGTGTCTATGCCGGGTACAGGTTTTTCCAGTTTGTCCAGCACTTTGAAAACCCGGGGCATCCCTTTGTTCCGAGACCGGCTTCTGTGGATGGTTTTCTCCCTATAGCAGGGTTCATGTCCCTGAAGTATTTTCTCCTGACCGGGATTGTTGAGCCAATCCACCCTGCTGCAATGTTCATCTTTGTTGCCGCGGTGGTAGTCTCTCTGACTGCCAAGAAGGGGTTTTGCGGATGGATCTGCCCGGTGGGCACCTTCTCCCAGTACCTCTGGATGATCGGGGAGAGGATCCACAGGAGAAAATTGAGAATGGGTACCCAGATAGACATCCCGCTGAGGGCGATAAAATACCTCCTCATGGGGCTCTTTCTGTCCCTTATCGGGATCGCCATGGTTCCTAACATGATGGTCCTCTTTTTTATTACCGATTATTACAAGGTTGTTGATGTCCGGACGATGGAGTTCTTCACCAGGATATCCGGGACAGCCCTCGTAGTGGTATCAATAATCCTTTTGCTGAGTCTCCTTTACAAGAACTTCTGGTGCCGGTATCTCTGTCCCTACGGGGCCCTCCTCGGACTTGTGAGCCTGCTGAGTCCACTGAAGATAAGGAGGAACGATGAGCACTGTATACACTGCAGAAAGTGTTCCGAAGCATGTCCGTCCTTGATTGATGTGGAGCAGAAGACCACCATTTCTTCTCCCGAGTGTTATGGCTGCCTTACCTGTCTCAGCCATTGCCCCTCTGATGGGGCACTGGACGTGACGATGAGGACTAATACCTCACGCCGTCCCATCAGGGCCGGGTATTTTATCGCCGGCCTGCTCATAATCTTCTATATCTTTATAGGGGTGGGGAAATGGACAGGCCACTGGGACTCTGCCGTTCCCTATGAGGAGTACCAGCGGATACTTGGCGAGAATGACTCAACTGTTTCGCAGGCAGCTGGGAGCAGACACCCAACCACTGCTTCAGATGAAAATTTGAGGAAAGTGAAGAAATTTGAAGGAATAAGAAGATCGAAGGGTTTATAATCATGTAATCTAAAGTTATGTTTATCAAATTTGACCAATTTACCCCTTGACATTATCTTAGAATTGTGGTATAAAATAAGTAAGCGCCTCGTTACCTCCCCTAAAGCTGCTGTCCAGTTCCCACGGACAGCAGCGCTTTTTTTCCTGGGGGTCATCTCCCTGAGGTATTCCCTTGTTATTCGGCCTTTTAAAAGGGCTAATGTTAACAGGCAGACGGGCTTTCTGGTTGTATATACGGCTATTTCAGCTTTTCAAGCGACATTTCCGGATCAATAAGATAGGCCTCCTTGAAATACTTTGCCGCCTCTTCATACCTGCCGAGTTCGTAAAGGGCATAGCCTATCAGGTAATAAGCCCGGGGGTCGGGACGGTGTCTGACATACTCTTTCAGTATCCGGACGGCTTCCTTGTAATCCCCTGTGTAGTAGCTACTGAGGCCCTTTTTGTAGCTGTTTTCGACTTGGGCCGAGACAGGGACTGTCCCAAGCACCATAACCGTCAGCACAAGTAATGACAGGATCGCCTTTTTCATCTTTCCTCCTTTCTTTACCCCTGTTTATTGCCTCAACCCCTCGAGGAGGGAGATATCTATCCCGTTTTCCTTTACATATTCCCTTTCCAGGCTTTCTATGTAGAACCTGTCAAGCCCGCTGTTTGTGAAGAAGTCCTCCCTGAGGCGGTGGTCTCTCATCTTTATTATCCGGGGGAGGAGACGTTCAAGATAGAAGTGCTCCTTTTTCAGGTCCAGAATCGCCCGGCTGAAAACGGGGGCTGGCAGATCGCCCTTGATGCCCCTCTTCCTGAACTCCTTTCTTATAAATTCCAGTATCTCATCCCTTATCCCCGGTGAATCAAGCTGAGAGTATATCCCCCTGATATTACCCTTTATTATACTACATGCCAGCCGGTAGAGCCTTTCCTCTCTTGCGATATCCCCGAGCCTCCCGATAAGGTCCCCGATAGATGAATCACCGGAGATAATCCTGGGAAGTCCCTCTGCGAGGGCCTTTATCTTCTTCCTCCCGAAGTTTGTTATGTAACGGTTGTTCAGGAGGTCCCTGATGAAGATCTCCTCAAAGAGCCCTTCCCTGAGGCTGTTGAACTCCTTTCGGTTTTCCATCAGGCTCCGGATCAGGTCTTCCCCGATTTCGAGATTTTCCATGAAGGCGATCCGGCTTACCGATGCCTGGACATGGTCGTAGCGGTCGAAATAGGATATGATGGAGCTGAAGTCTTCAAGAAGGCTGAAGTCTCCGTGCTCCCTTGCATATTCATCACAGGCCTTTCCTATGTCCAGAAGGATGTTCTCAAACTCGCGTTCACCGTTTATATAGGCTGTATGCTTTGCCCGGACAAGTTTGACTATATCATCCCCAATGATATGGCTCTTCAGGAGGGGGTCCCGGAAAAAAACATTCTCAAGGATTGCCCTTGCTTCCTTGAGATACTCAGGTATCTCCTCTTCCTGTATCTTTTTCCCCTTCAGCAGTGTGGAGTCAAGGGTCTCGAAGAGGACGCTGGGGATGTTGTTCCTGATCCTGAGCATCCTGAGTCTTCTGAGCCGGGCCATCTCGGAAGGGGAGACGGTTTCGGAGAAGAAACTTGAGATCAGTATATCATGGTATTCATCCACAATCGCCCTGTTTTCGGGATGACGGTACATCACGTCGATCTTCATCCTTTCCTGCTGGTAGTAATCAACGTTGAGTTCCGCAGCCATCCTTGCAATCTCCATCATGTCTTCTTTGCTGATATCCCGGGATCTGTCATAGATCATTGAAAAACTCCGGTAGAACTGCTCGTTTCCCTTGTGGGAAAGGCTGAAAAGGAGGATGGTGGAGTCCGGTTCGTTCAATGCCCGGTAGAGTTCGAGTATGAGGTCTGTATCCCTGCCTTCCGTGAGAAGGGGTGTTCTTTTCAGAAATCTTCCTACCGCCCCCAGGATTTCCTGCTGGCGGAAGGCATACCGTCCCCTGAAGTCGGATGAGACAAAAAAATAGTAGTTCTTTACTGCATTGCCATGAAGAAAGATTTCATTCACCGCCTCCGATCCTTCAATGTTGTCGGTGAAGGTGATCCCGCCGTCATCGGACTGGACGGCTCCGAACATTATCAGCCGGTTCCTTACATCCCTCCTGAGCATGTCCTTAAGAGGCTTGTCAACGCCGAACATGTACTCGCAGAAGTGTCCGCCCGTTCCTCTGTAATGGACCCTGTTTTCTTCAATGGTGAACTCGTTCCCGCGGGAGAAGAATCGTATCATTGAGGAGGATTCTTCATAGAAGAGGGAGTTCTTTGCTTCAGGGCCGAAGACATAGGCAAAAAACTCAACAGCCCCCAGAACTCCATGAAGGCGGTAGTCATAGATCATAATGAAATATACCACAAAAGGGAGGTTGCTGCCAAAATTCCAGGACAGATCCGGGTGGAAGAACACATTAATGCTGCTTAAACCCGGGACCCGGCAGTGGGTGTCGATACGGCTGAAATCCCCTCAGGGGCCTTCTGAAAAGATTCCACCCCGGAAATAACACAGGCAGGGAAGGCGCCATGAGTGTCTCCCCCCTGCCTCTGCGCAATAGATTTTCAACCATAAGGTGCGTTTTCTCTGAACGAAGGCTTGCTAATGCATGGAACCGGAGATTATTATATTTCTGGCAGTGGAATGACCCAGAAAACCTTCAGAGAGGCCGGGATGACCGGGAGGAGATGGAGATGAAGGCCTTTTCAGACCGGACCGGGAGTGTGCTGGTCCTTGTCCTTCTTCTCCTCGTCTTTCTCGTGACGGTGGTCTCGGAGTTTGCCTATGACATATTCATCTCTACCTCCAGTCTCCAGAACTGGTACGACGGGGTGAGGCTCAGGGAGCTTGCCGATTCAGGGGTGGAAGTAGCGAAAGAGATGATCAATGAGGAGAGATCACGGAGGAGCTATACCTATCCTGAAAGCATTACTCTTCCAGTTACGGTCCCAGGGATAGAGGATACCCTTGTGATACAGATAACCGATGAACAGGCCAAGTTCAACATAAACAGTCTCGTTTTCCCGAATGGTAACGACAACCCCGAGGCGATCAATCAGTTCAGACGGCTCCTTTCCCTTCTTGACCTGGATGAGGCGATTGCCGACAGGCTGGCCGACTGGCTGGACCCTGACTCACTCCCCCGGCCGGGAGGCGATGAAGACGGCGCCGGAAACAGGAAGATGTTCACCCTTGAGGAACTCAAGAGCCTTAAGGGGATTGACCAGGAGACATACCGGAAACTCTCCGCCCATGTCACGGTATACGGGGATATTGCAGGAAGAATCAATATAAATACGGCTGATCCTCTGAACCTGATGGCCCTTCATGAGGCCATCGACCGGACGCTGGCAGAGAGGCTGGTGCAGTACAGGGAGGAGGCCCCACTGAAGTCGGTTTCTTCCCTGGGTAATGTTCCGGGGTTCCGGGATATGATAACCCCCCTTGCTGGCAGATATGTCGTAAAAAGCGGGGTCTTTGGTATAATGGCAACAGCGAACGCCGGAAGGGTGAAGCGCGAGGTGCAGGAGGTAGTAGACCTGAACGCGGGCGGAAAGGTTCTTTACTACAGGGCATTATGATGAAAATTGTTGTTTTTTCCATGGACAGAGAGGGTGTCTCCGTAATCCAGGCTGAAGCCGGGAGTAAGGAGCCCAGAGTCCTGAAGGTTGAGAGAGTCGGGGAGATCTCCAATGTACCCCGGGGTATCCAGGCAGACAGGTACATGCTGAACCTCTCCTCAGACCTCCTCCAGATGAGGCTTCTCGAACTTCCCTTCAACGATGATGAGAAACTCAAGGAGGTTGTCCCCTTTGAACTCAGACGATATATACTCAAGGACCTCGAGGAGATAGTGCATGAGTCCATGATCCTGCAACGGGGCAACGGAGAAGGGAGCCGGACGGTTCTTGTCTCCTACATGGACAGGAGTTTTTACCAGGATACACTGAGGAAGTTGAACGAGTCCGGTTATGACCCTGAATCGGTTACATCGGTAGAGATACTTCATGCCGTTGGCAGGGAAGACATCAAAGGGTTGATTGAGGGGGCACTCCGCCTTGATGAGGAGGAGACCGTCGAGATCCTCTCTGAAGAGATAAAGAAAGGGAAGGTGAGTCTCAATTTCAGGCGGGGGCCTTTGCCCTTTACACGGGAGTACAGGGATCTCCGACGGGCAAGAAGGACTGCGGGAATCCTCATTCTCGTCCTGCTCTTTACCGTCTTTGTCAACATTGCGTACCGGAATGTGGAAGCCGGGAGGGAGTTGAATATGCTGAAGGGCAGGATGGAGTCCCTTTACCTCAAGGCATTCCCTGATTCAACTGATTCGAGAAACCCACTCTACCAGATGAGGGCCAGGGTGAGGGCGCTCAGGGAGGAACTCGGAGGGATCACCCATCTGAATGCAATAGGAAAACTCGGAGATATCAACAGGAACTGGCCGGAAGGAATGAACGCCGAGGAGGTCAGGCTCGAGCCCACAGGTATCTATATAAAGGGGACGTCTTCAGGAATGGGACCTCTGGAGAACCTCAAGAACTCTCTCCCCGGTCTTCGGATAAAGGACTCCGGTAAGGACCCTGACGGGAAGATCGTATTCACTGCCGTGCTGGAGGAGGACTGAGCAGTGCGAAAGGTGAATATCGGGGGTTTGGGGATAGCGTCTGGTTTCCTTCTGATCCTGATTCTGATTTCATACGTCATGCTTCAGAGGACGGAGAGGGAGTTGGCAGAGTACAGGGTGAAACTGGGTGAGATGGAAAGGGTGTACACAGAATACTCCGCACTCCTTCCCTGGTATGATTTTCTGAAGGAACACTTGGCACCTCAAGAAAGAGGTTTGGCGGTAGAGGCGGAGAGGATCCTGGAGGAAGAGGGACTGAAGGAGCATCTCCAGAAGATAACCCCTTTGAAGAGACGGGAAGGGAGGGAGTTCTCTCTGGAGGGAGTGAGTCTCAGTCTTGAGAATATGCCTGTTGAGGGGATGGTCCGGCTGCTCACCAGGCTCTCAACACTCCGTGATGGAATACTCCTTGGGTCTGCCACCATCAGGCGGGACTTCCAGAAGAATGACCTCCTCGATCTGGGTCTTGAGGTCTATCAGGTCAAGGGGACCGGATAGCTTCGGAGAGATTCTGAATGAAAAAAGGACTCTTCCTTTTCCTTATTATTGTTCTGATCATCCCGCTCGCAACATGGTACCTCGGGATTCCCCTTGATTATATCGAGAGAAGGATAGAAAAGGAAGTCTCTGAGAAGGCCGTTCTGAATATCGGGAAGGAAAGGGTGAGGGTTGGTCTCGACCTCAGGGGGCTAAGTAAGCATCTCCTCCCGGGTATTACCGTCTCAAAGGCGGTCATCCTCCTGAACGGGAGTGAGTTTCTGACCCTTGAGGATATGGATATCAAACTCCGGCTCCTGAGCCTGCTGATGCTCAGGCCTGAAATTTTCGGAAGCGGCAGGATCGGCGGAGGGGCTCTTGAGGCGGAGGTCCTTTTTAAGGGAGGGGTGCTTAATGGGGGGCTCAGGATTAACGGACTCAGGACCGGTGAACTCCCGAAGCGGTATCCCCTTTCCCTCCTGAAGGGGGCAGGTCTCCTTAGCCTCCGGGGGAGTCTCCGGTATCCCCTGAAGCAGAGAAAAGGAATGCCGGAGGGGGAGTTTATATTCAAGGTTCAGGATATGAGGTATGCCGATATCATCAAGGGACAGAACTACATCCCCCTGAGCCTCTTTGAGGAGATAAACGGGACTGTAAAGTTCAGCGGAGGGGTCTTAAAACTTGGAGCGGTCAACCTCAGGGGCAGAGGTATCTACAGCCGGCTTAAGGGCAGGTTCGGCGACGGGCTCTTCAGCGGGGAACTGGAGGTGATGCCAGGGAAGGATTATTCTCCAGCACTCCTGATCCCGATCAGCCGATACAGGGTTACAGAGGGGTATTACCGGATCCCGCTTTCAGTCTCCTTACGTGGCGGAGTTTGAGGTGGTGAGCCCTTAAAAAAATATCCTCACACAAAGCCGCAAAGAGTTATTCCGAATTCTTTTCCTCTGACTTCCGACCTCCGACTTCCGTCCCGCGTTCCGGCTTCGACTGAATCCCTCCCTCCAGCCTTACAGAAGTGTTCTGGAGGATAGAACACTCCCATAGAGGTTCATCCCTGGAGGGGTATGGGAAGTTCTATTTCTGTACACAATATATTGTATCTTTCTGCCGCAGATGTACTATATATCGAAGGGTTCCTCCATGTCTCACTTTTTGCTTGACAAGAGGCTTATTTTTTATTATCATTAAGTGGTAAAAAGTGGTAAAGAGTGGAGGGATAGGTGCCGGGATTTAAGGGCAAGTATTACAATGCAGTCGATCCCAAGGGAAGGGTGATGATACCCGCAGCCTTCCGCTCCATTCTTACATCCAATTATAGCACACAGATGGTAATCACCCTGAGCGCCTTTGATGATTGCCTCCATCTCTATCCGATCCCGGAGTGGGAGAGGTACGAGGAGAAGATCCGTTCCCTCCCGAAATCGCTCGATTCTGTCCAGTATGTGATGAGGCGGGAGGTCGCATCTGCCCACGACTGCGAGATTGACAGGCAGGGCAGGGTCCTGATCCCGGCATCGCTCAGGGAGGATGCCTCCATAGATTCAGAAGTGGTAGTGGTCGGGCAGATAGACAGGATCGCCCTCTGGAACAGAAAGAAGTGGGATGAGGTGAATGCCCTTGATGAGAATATGAAAAAGGCCTTTATGAAGGAGCTTGCCGACCTTGGTCTCTGAAGGCTTCTATGGAGAGTTCGAAAAAAATGATTCTGCACCTCCCCGTTATGACGGAGGAGGTGATGGATATGCTCTCGGTCAGGCCGGATGGGAGATATCTGGATGCAACGGTAGGACAGGGAGGCCATTCGTCAGAGATCCTGAGGCGGCTCGGCCCGGAAGGCCTGCTTGTTGGGATGGACAGGGATCGGGAGGCCCTTATGGCAGTGAGTGAAAGGATAAAGGACAGCAGACTCCGGCTTCTCCATTCGTCCTTTTCCGGGATGGAAAGTACGGTCAGAGGTGGGGGATACAATGCCTTTGACGGGATACTCATGGATCTTGGTGTATCCATGACGCAGATGAAGTCCGGTGAGAGGGGCTTCAGCTTCTCCACCGATGCCCCCCTTGATATGCGTATGGACAGAGATGCTTCCCTTACTGCCGGAGAGATAGTAAACACCTGGAACCAGCGGGAACTTGAAGAGATCTTCAGAAATTTCGGAGAGGAGAAAAGGGCCCGGAGGATTGCAAGGGCGATAGTGGAGGCAAGGAAGAGGCAGAAGATAAACACCTGCCGGGAGCTTGCAGACCTTGTGAAGGGTGTCTCAGGAAGAAGCGGGAGGATTCACCCTGCCACGAGGATATTCCAGGCCCTCCGGATTGCTGTGAACAATGAACTGACGGAACTGGAAGAGGGGCTCCGGCAGGCGCTTTCACTCCTTGCCAGGGGAGGAAGGCTCTGTGTCATTTCCTATCATTCCCTTGAGGACAGGATAGTGAAAAACCAGTTCCGGGACTGGGATAGAGAGGGGCTTGCAAGAAGACTCAACAAAAAGCCGGTTACACCTTCTCCAGAGGAGATCAGAAGGAACCCCGCATCAAGGAGCGGTAAACTGAGAGGGGTGGAGAGGCTGTGAGGCATGTATTCAGAAAAAAGAATCCCTTCCTGTTCTTTCTCAGGGTGATGCTGGTTCTTCTTCCTGCCGTGCTTATCTTTGCGATAATCTGGCTCCGTTCAAATATAGTCGCCGTTGAGTACGAACTCGGCCAGCTGGAGAAGCAGAAAAGGGCGTTGCGGAGCGAACGGATTCAACTCGTTGCAGAAAAGGCGGAACTAACCTCACTTGCCAAGATAGAACGCCTGGCCGAAAAGAGGTTCGGCCTTGCCTATACCGACCGGAAGAAGGTCGTTTTCGTCAGGGAGACGCCACAGCCAGCACCGTTTAGTGCCGGATTCGGGGAAAACCGGTAACTGGGGGAGCCTACAGGCGGTCCTGGCGGTTAAGGTATCGTCTCCATGCTGATGCCCCGTGAAGGGTGCAGTGTTCATGCGATGTCTGCCTGGATCCCTGGCTTGTTGTACAGGAGGCAGGGCATGACTCTGAGTACCATATTTTCGGCTCCAGGCCGTCACCGTTGGTAGCGGCTGAATTTATCCCTGAGAGGTGAAGATGCAGAGGCAGAGGCTCCTGGCTTTTTGTATTTATCTGCTTTTTATCCTGGTGGTGTTCCGTCTGATTGACCTGATGATCCTTGACCATGAGTCCATGGCAAGGAGGGCCAGGATTCAGTACACTCAGGGAGAACATATCCCTGCAAGGCGGGGTAATATCTACGACAGAAACGGCAGTGAACTGGCGGTGAGCCTTGAGAGAAAGTCTGTTTACTGTAACCCCGATGAAGTCAAGGACCCGGCCCGGACGGTCCGGCTTCTCTACAGGATAACGGGAAAGAAGAAAGGGGAACTCCTCAGGAAGGTGAAGGCTGAGAAAAAATTTGTATGGCTTGCCAGAAAGATTGACCCTGCCAAGGCTGAAAAGATAGAGGAACTCCGGCTGAAGGGGATCTGGATGCTCCCTGATACGCAGAGGTTCTATCCCAAGAGGAGACTGGCTGCCCACGTGATCGGTTTTGTCGACATAGACAACAAGGGAAAGGAGGGTGTGGAGTCCAGATACGATCGCTATCTCCGATCCCAGGCCCGAAGGGTGGCACTGATGAGGGATGCTCGTGGTAATATATTATATACAGGTGAGTTCCTTGATACCGAGACAGAGGATATCGTCCTCACGATAGATGAAGGTCTTCAGAGCATAACAGAGTCTGAAATCCTCAAGGCAGTAAAGAAGTGGCATCCCCGTGCCGCCACCGCCATCATGATGAACCCCTATAACGGCGAGATTCTCGCACTTGCAAACCGGCCGACCTTTGATCCGAATAACCCAGGAAGGTACCCTGCCTACTCACGCCGGAACAGGGCGATCACCGATCTTTACGAACCGGGCTCAACCTTCAAGATCGTAATGGCCGCCTCTGCCCTTGAAGAAGGGGTGGCGACCCTCTACAGCAGGGTGGACTGCTCTGAAGGTTATGTGGAGGTGGGCGGGCGGAAGATCAGGGATATTCATAAACTTGGGAAGATCACACTGAAGGAGGTCATCCAGAAATCATCCAATGTGGGTGCGGTAAAGATGGCCCTCAAACTTGGGCCCCAGCGGCTTTACAGATACATGAGGCTTCTTGGCTTCGGCGAGAGAACGGGCATTGACCTGACCGGAGAGTCTCCCGGTATCGTCAAGCCCCCCCAGCGGTGGTCAGGTACCACCATAGGTGCGGTAGCCATAGGCTATGAGGTGATGGTTACCCCTCTTCAGGTCCTGAGAGCCTATGCCACTGTTGCAAATGGTGGCTTCCTGGTAAGGCCCCATGTCGTAAGGGAGGTCATCTCCCCTGAGGGAAAGATCATTTCCAGGAACGACCCTGAGGCCAGGAGGGTGATCAGCCGGAAGACGGCCCTGCTTCTAAGGGAGGCACTCAAGGCCGTGGTGAGCGATGACGGGACGGCCCCCTCTGCGTCGGTGGATGGGAACCTCGTTGCCGGGAAGACCGGGACGACGAGGCTTCTTGATAAGAAGACGGGGAGGTATTCGAGGGAAGCCTTTGTGAGTTCCTTCGTGGGGATGGTCCCTGCCGATAATCCTGAGTTTGTTCTGATAGTGGTCATATGGGAACCAAAGGGTAAGTACTACGGCGGTGAGGTTGCCGCCCCTGTCTTCAGGGCGATCGCCGAGAAGGCCCTTGCCTACCGGTTTGTGCCGCGGGATGACATGAAGACAAAACAGGTGCTCGTGGTTGACAGGGTGAGAAAGAAGGAGATTGAAGGTGAGAGTTTCTGATCCACCGGGCATGAGACTTACAGAACTCCTTGACGGGATAACAGACAGACCCGGAGAGAGCGGTCTGACCGTGACCGGTCTGAGTGCTGATTCAAGGAAGGTCCGGAAGGGTGATCTCTTTTTCGGGATCAGGGGAGAGCATTATGACGGGGCCTCCTTTGCCCGGGATGCTGTTAAGCAGGGAGCGGTGGCAGTGATTTCTGAAGGTCCTGTTGAGATTGAAGGAGTCCCCTGTTACCAGGTCAGGGATCTGAGGATGGTTATTGCGAGGGTCGCCGACCGGTTTTACAGGCATCCTTCCGGCAGTCTTAAGCTGACAGGGGTGACAGGTACGAACGGAAAGACCACGGTCTCCCATCTGATAAGACATCTCCTTAACTCCGCAGGTATGCCTGCCGGTCTTATCGGGACGGTTTACTATATAACTGGGGAGAGAAAGGTGAGGGCTTCACTCACCACACCCGATCCTATAACATTTCAGGCCATTCTCCACGAGATGGTTGAGACCGGGCTCACCCATGCGGTCTCCGAGGTCAGTTCCCATGCCCTGGCGTTAAAGAGGGTGGATTACACGGAATTTAAGATCTCTGTATTTACGAATCTGAGCAGGGACCATCTGGACTTTCATGGTGACATGGAAAATTATTACATGGCAAAGGAGAGGCTCTTTACCGAACTCACGAGAGAGGCTGCGGTGGTGAATATGGATGACCCCCATGGTGAGCGTCTCCTGAAGAGATGCAGGGAAAGAGGGTTGAGGACTCTGACCTATGGGTTTTCGCCTGGGAGTTCCGTGAGGGCTACAGAAGTCTCCCACGGAAGGTATGGTCTCAGATTCCTCCTCCACCTTGATGAAGAGACCTTCAGGCTTCAGAGCCCCATGATAGGGATTACCAATCTTTACAATATCCTTGCGGCGGTCTCCGTGGCAGGGTTGCTCGGTCTTGAGAAGGATACGATCATAGAGGCGGTGAGTACCTTCAGAGGTGTAGAGGGAAGGATGGAGGTTGTTGATGAGGGGCAGGATTTCACCGCAGTCCTGGATTATGCCCATACACCTGATGCCCTTGAGAAGGTGCTCCAGTCCCTCTCCGGACTCACTCCCGGGAGACTTATCCTGGTCTTCGGGTGTGGGGGTAACAGGGACAGGGGGAAACGGCCTGAGATGGGGAGGGTAGCAGAGAGATACAGCGATATCCAGATCGTTACCTCCGACAATCCCCGGGATGAACCCCCGGAAGATATCATCCGGGATATCCTCAAAGGGATGAAGGGGAAATCCGCGGAGGTGATCCCTGACAGGAGAGAGGCGATCCATAGGGCTGTAGAGATCGCCGGGAAGGGAGACCTCATCCTCCTTGCTGGCAAGGGGCACGAAGAGTATCAGGAAATCAGGGGAACGAAGTATCCCTTCAGCGACAGGGAAGTCCTTTCAACCGTCCTCAGGGAGAGGACAGGAGCAGGTACTGCCATCAATGGGGTGCCAGGAGAGGAAGGGGGCTGAGATGCCTGTATATACCCTTGATGAAATAATCATGGCAACCGGCGGGAGGCTCATAACCCGGGGGCCGGAAGAGTTCAGAGGGCTCTCCATTGATTCCCGGACGATAGGGGAGGGAGAACTCTTCATAGCGTTGAGGGGAGAGAGGTTTGACGGACATGACTTTCTGAACGACGCCCTCAGGACTGGTGGCGGTGCGATAGTCTCCTATCCTCCTGCAATCCCCCCGAGGGGTAAGAGCATAATTCATGTGAACAATACCCTCAAGGCCCTTCAGGCGATAGCCAGGCAGAGACGGAAGAGCAGAAATACAGAGGTGATAGCAGTTACGGGCACCAACGGGAAGACCACCACGAAGGAGATGATATCACTTCTCCTTGAAAGGCGGTACAGTCTCCTGAGGAGCCAGGGTAACCTTAATAACCAGATAGGACTGCCCCTGTCTCTGAGCCGGCTCAATGGTGAGGAGATTGCCGTCCTTGAGATGGGTGCAAGCCGGGAGGGTGATATAAGGGAGCTCTGTGAGATAGCCCTTCCCGATATGGGAGTGCTGACAAATGTAGCACCGGCCCATCTTGAGGGGTTTGGTTCAATAGAGAAGGTGAAACGGACGAAGCTTGAGATGCTGGATTTCATCAGGACCCTCTTCCTGAACTGTAATGACGAAAGACTTTCCGATCTGCCCGAGATCCTTGCTGGAAGAGAGATTGAGGTGATTACCTTCGGCCTTGATCCTGTCTGTGATGTCTGGGCGGACAGATTATCTTTCAGAAGGGACGGGATCGACTTCCGGCTTCATGCCCCTGACGGCAGGATGAGGGAAGTCTCTCTCAGGGTCCTTGGCCAGTTCAATGTAATGAACGCCCTTGCCGCATCGGCAGTGGCCCTCAGGAAGGGTATGGACCTTGATGAGATAGGAGATGCCCTCGGAGAGTTCAGGGGCGTTACCATGCGGATAGAGATCAGGGACCTTGACGGTGCAACCCTGATAAGTGATCTCTACAATGCCAACCCCGCCTCCATGGAGGAGGCAGTGAAGGAACTGGTGAGGCTGAGGGAAAGAAGGGCGATCGCCGTTCTTGGTGATATGCTTGAACTCGGGGCTTACGGTGAAGAAGCCCACAGGAAACTGGGTCGGTGGCTGGCGGGGCTTCCCGTTGATGTTCTGATTACCGTCGGGGATCTGACTGAATTCACCCATCAGGAATTCAGAAAGCATAACGGGATAGGACGGGAGGCTGTCCACCTCAATGATGCTTCCAGTGCCCATTCCCTCCTGAGGGAGATGGTGAGAGCTGGTGATACCGTGCTCGTCAAGGGTTCAAGGGGAATGAGGATGGAAAGGGTGATCGAGGGCTGATGCTATACGAACTGCTCTATAAACTTCATACGATATACTTCCCCTTTAATGTCTTCAGGTACATAACCTTCAGGACCGCCCTTGCAGTTGTAACCGCATCGGCCATAACCTTCATCCTTGCCCCCTTTGTGATAAAGAGGCTCAGGAGGTTCCAGTTTACGCAACAGATAAGGGAGGACGGGCCAAGAAGCCATTATGGGAAGGCTGGTACGCCGACCATGGGTGGTGTGTTGATTCTTTCAAGCATACTGATCACTGTGCTCCTCTGGATGGACCTTACAAACCCCTATGTCTGGGTGCTCTTCATCTCTACTCTGGGGTTCGGGCTGATCGGCTTTGTTGACGACTTTCTGAAGATAAAGAGGAGGAACCACAGGGGGCTCAGGCCATGCTACAAGTTCGGGTTCCAGATACTCCTGGCAACGGGAGTAAGCCTCTTCCTTTACTACAATCCCGCTGACCCCTACAGTTCAAAACTCAGTCTCCCCTTCTTCAAGAAGTGGCTGATAGACCTCGGCTATTTCTATATCCCCTTCTCCGTATTCGTGATGGTGGGTTCTTCAAATGCGGTGAACCTGACTGACGGGATAGACGGGCTTGCAATCGGCCTGGTTGCTATTGCCGCCCTTGCAAACGGGATGCTTGTGTATATCAGCGGTAATGCCAAACTGGCTGATTATCTCCAGGTCCTCTTCCTCTCCGGCACCGGAGAGTTGACCATATTCTGCGGGGCCCTCTTCGGGGCGGCCCTTGGGTTCCTCTGGTTCAACTCCTACCCGGCCGATCTCTTCATGGGGGATGTGGGCTCCCTTGGTCTCGGCGGGGCCCTGGGTACGCTGGCGGTTATTACCAAACATGAGATAGTCCTTGCCTTTGTGGGAGGGATCTTTGTGATAGAGACGTTTTCGGTCATCATACAGGTGGCTTCATACAAACTGACTGGCAGAAGGGTCTTCAGGATGGCCCCGATTCATCACCACTTTGAGGAGAAGGGATGGGCTGAGCCGAAGACGGTGGTGAGGTTCTGGATAATCGGGATACTCCTTGCCCTCCTGAGCCTGGCAACACTGAAGGTGAGGTAAGAGAAAGGGAAATGGATTTCAGAGGAAAGAGGATACTCGTGATGGGGCTCGGAAAAAGCGGTCTCGGGGCCCTCCGCCTCCTCAGACACCTGGGAGCAGAGGTCATGCTCTATGACGACAGGGAGATCGGGGATCCCGAAATGCTGGACCTGGTCAGGCGGGTTGGGGCTTCGATCCTGGAACGGTCTGAGGCCTCAGAGGGAGGGACTGCCTTTGATCTTGCCGTGCTGAGCCCCGGGATCAGAAGGGACCATCCCCTTGTAATGAGCCTTTCAACAAGGGGTGTGAAGGTTATCGGGGA
Organism: uncultured Thermodesulfovibrio sp.; assembly: GCA_964542175.1. Lineage (GTDB taxonomy): Bacteria > Nitrospirota > Thermodesulfovibrionia > Thermodesulfovibrionales > JdFR-85 > WFTX01. Next base: position 40,673 of record CAZITN010000009.1, read on the forward strand.
ACTGGAGCTGGGCTATATTGTGACCATACCCTACAGAATACCCTGGCTTGCTGTTACCGGGACTAATGGCAAGTCCACAACCACCAGGCTCCTTGAACTGATGCTGAGAAGGGAGACCCGGAAGGTGATAGCAGGCGGGAATATAGGAGATGCCATAACACTTGAGATCCTGACGGTGATGGAAGAGGGCTGGCTCCCGGAATGCCGTGCAGTGGTGGCTGAGGTCTCCTCCTTCCAGCTTGAGACGATTGATAGGTTCCGGCCTGTAACCGGAGCGGTACTTAATATCACCCCAGACCATATGGACAGGTATGAAACCTTTGAGGATTATGCCGAAACCAAGCTCCGGATAGCCATGAATCAGGGAGTCTCGGACCATCTGGTGATAAACCTGGATGATCCGGTCCTGGTTCCTCTCACAAGGGACCTCGCTTCCATGAAGATAGGGTTCTCTTCCGGAAGTCCCGTGGGGGAGGCGGAGCCTGATGCCACTCTCAGAAAGGGATGGCTGGCCTTCAGGGACGGAGAGGGCTGGATAGAACTCATCCGGGAGGATGACCTCTTGATCAGGGGTAAACACAATGTGGAGAACTGCCTTGCAGCCGGATTGATGGCGAGGACCGCCGGTGTGGGCTGGGACGCTGTCAGGGAGACCCTTGCGGAATTCAGGGGGTTGCCACACAGGATGGAGTATCTTGGAGAATATGGTGGTGTCGGGTTTTACAACGATTCCAAGGGGACCAACCCGGCTGCTGTCATGAAGTCGGTTGAGGGCTTCGATCACGGGCTGATCCTGATCCTTGGCGGACGGGACAAGGATGGTGATTTCAGGCCCCTCAGGAGGTTCCTCGGCTGTCCCGTAAAAAAGGTGATTCTCCTTGGAGAGGCCAGGGAGAAGATCCACCGGCATTTAGGTAGCCCCACCGATGCCGTTCTGGTGGACGGGATGAAAGAGGCCGTGGATGAGGCCGTCAGGACCTCGATCCCGGGAGATACGGTTTTGCTCTCACCGGGCTGTGCGAGTTTCGACCAGTATGGGAACTTCGAGGAAAGAGGGGAGGATTTCAAAAGGACCGTGATGGGATACATGGAGAGGATTCATGGCTGAAAATACGGGGCGGATGGACAGGGTTTTTATGGTTTCCGTACTGATTCTTACCATAACAGGCGTTGTTATGGTCTATAGCTCCACTGCGCTGATGGATCTTTCCGGCACCGATAAGGGAGCCCAGTTTAATTACCTGAGAAGGCATCTTTTTGCACTCAGTATATCTGTTCTGGCAATGGTGGCAGCCTTCAGGACACCCCTTTCATTCCTGAGGAGGCATTACATTGTCTTTATACTTGTTGCACTGATACTGCTTGGCCTGGTTTTTGTTCCCGGCCTTGGGGTTACCATAAACGGTGCAAGGCGGTGGATAAGGCTCCAGCCCACCACCTTCCAGCCGAGCGAGTTTGCAAAGTTTGCGATGGTCCTCTTCCTTGCAGCCCACCTTGCCGATACTGAGACGAGACGGGAGGAACTCAGGGTCTTTCTGAAACCCGTGCTTGTCATGGTGGCACTCCAGGGGCTGATCCTGCTCCAGCCCGATTTTGGAGGTGCCGCTTCACTGGCGATGATAACACTGGCGATGCTCTTTGTGGGTGGGACGCCGCTGAGGTACCTCTTCTCACTCTCGGGATGCCTGATACCGGTTCTTATATTTCTGCTGAGAGAGCCCTACAGGCTTAAGCGGCTTGTGGCATTTCTTGATCCGTGGAAAGATCCCTTCGGAAGCGGCTTTCAGCTTGTCCAGTCCTTCATCGCCCTAGGTAATGGGGGGCTGACAGGGGTGGGGCTTGGCGAGAGCAGGCAGAAGCTGAGTTTTCTGCCTGAAGTAAATACAGATTTCATCTTCTCTCTTCTTGGTGAGGAACTGGGGCTCCTTGGGGCCCTCCTGGTGGTAGCCCTGTTCCTGACGATATTTATCCGGGGGATGAAGATCTCCCGGGAGGCGGGAGAGCCCTTTTCGGGATATCTTGCGATGGGGCTTGTCCTGATGATGACAGTCCAGGCAATTCTTAATATTATGGTTGTCACCGGGATAGCCCCTACCAAGGGGCTTCCACTCCCCTTCCTGAGTTATGGCGGTTCTTCGCTTCTGATGAATTACATCGGAGTGGGGGTGTTGCTCAGGATCTCAAAGGGCGAGGTTGAAAGGTTCCAGACCGGACAGAGTACATTCTACATAAGGAGACGCCTCCGGCGTGCAAGAAGGCTCGGGAGGCTGGCATGATAAGGGTCGTGATAACAGGCGGAGGAACGGGAGGACACCTGTACCCCGGGATCGCCCTTGCCGAGGAACTGAAGAGAAGGGACCCATCAACGGAGATAATCTTCATGGGTAATGAGCGGGGGATAGAGGCAAAGGTCATCCCGAGGGAAGGTTACCCGATAAAATTCATACCTGCCTCCGGGTTTGTGGGTAAGGGCATTGCGGGGAAGGTAACCGCAGTGTTCCGGCTCCTTAAGGGGATAAGGGAGAGCTACAGGTATCTGGGGGAGATGATGCCTGACCTGGTTGTGGGTACGGGAGGATATGTCTCTCTTGGACCGGTGATCTCGGCAAAACTCCTCTCCATCCCTGTAATGATAATGGAGCAGAATTCCGTGCCGGGCCGGACGAACAGGCTGCTCGGGCATATTGCAGATGCCGTCTGTATTACCTATCAAGAGAGTATGGCCAGATTTCCAAGAAACAAGGTCTATCTCACTGGGAACCCTGTAAGGGAGAAGGTGCTGAGGGGAAGCCGGACCTCGGCGCTAAGGCTATTCTCGCTCCGGGAGGACCTCTTTACAGTCTTCGTCTTTGGCGGGAGTTCCGGAGCAACATCCATAAACAGGGCCGTTGTGGATGGGCTTCAGTATCTCCTTGACCTGAAGGGGGAGATCCAGTTTCTCCATCAGACAGGGGAGCGGGATTTCGAGTTTGTCCGGGATTCATACAGGAGTTACGGCTTTGAGGGGACTGTCACACCCTATATATATCAGATGCCCGAGGCCTATGCAGTTGCGGATATCGTGGTCTCCAGAGCAGGCGCTACCACGATCGCAGAACTCTGTGCCACGGGAAAACCTGCCATACTCATCCCCTATCCCCATGCGGCGGGGAACCACCAGGAGATGAATGCGAGGAGGCTGGCCGAACTTGGGGCTGCCCTCATGATAAAGGATTCGGAACTCTCCGGCAAGAGACTTGCCGATGAGATAATCAGGCTCTTCAATGACGGAGAGTTCAGAAACTTCATAAGAAAGAAGGCGATCGGCTTTGGAAAACCTGATGCCGTAAGAAAGATAGCCGATATAGGGCTGAGTCTCTTCTACGGCAGGACCGGAAGGAATGCCGGTCAGTCCAGAACGGGCGATGAGTGCGGAGTAAGCCATGTTTGAACGGTACAGGATAATACATTTCGTCGGGATCGGCGGTATCGGGATGAGCGGTATCGCTGAGGTGCTCAGGAATTTGGGCTATGAGGTTACGGGCTCGGATCTGAGGGAGTCTGCCACAACGGAAAGGCTGAGGCGTATCGGGGTAAAGGTCCAGATAGGGCACAGGCCTGAAAACGTTGACAGCGCCCATGTGGTGGTCATCTCCTCGGCTGTGAGGGATGACAACCCCGAGGTCATTGAGGCCAGAAACCGGTCAATCCCTGTGATACCAAGGGCGGAGATGCTTGCCGAACTGGGCCGGCTCAAATATAGCATACTTGTTGCCGGCTCCCACGGCAAGACCACGACCACATCCCTGATCGCCCATCTGCTTGCCCATGCCGGTATGGATCCTACGGTGGTTATCGGCGGGATCCTGAAGTCAACAGGATCGAATGCGAGGTTAGGGCAGGGGGAGTTCCTTGTGGCTGAGGCGGACGAGAGTGACGGCTCCTTCCTCAAGCTCTCTCCCACCATCGCCCTTGCAACGAATATCGACCGGGAACACATGGACTACTTCAGGTCCATGGAGAGGCTGACCGATGCCTTCAGGGAGTTCCTCGATAAGGTCCCCTTTTACGGGGCATCCCTCGTCTGTAATGAGGACCCCATACTAAGAGATATGGTCGGGAGGCTTGGAAGGCCCTCTGTGAGTTACGGTTTTTCCAGGGATGCCGATATTGCTGCCACGGATATAGTGCCCAAGAGAAAGGGGATATCCTTCACCCTTCATATCGAGGGTGAACCCCTGGGCAGGTTCAGGCTTCCTCTCATAGGAAGACACAACGTCCTGAACTGTCTCGGGGCGATAGGAGTGGCGAGGGAGTTGAGGATGGATATGGAGGAGGTGAGAATAGCCCTCGAGGAGTTTCCGGGAATCCAGAGGAGGTTTGAACTCAAGGGAAGCGTTGGGGGGATTGATGTCTATGATGATTACGGGCATCATCCGACGGAGATAAAGGCACTCCTTGGGGCTGTATCAGAGTCCATTCCGGGGAGGCTTATCGTTGTCTTTCAGCCACACCGCTATACAAGGACAAGGGAACTCTTTGACGAGTTCCTCTCTGCCTTCGACAGGGCAGAGATGCTCTTTCTCATGGATATATACCCTGCCGGGGAAAAACCGATAGAAGGGGTCCATGCCGAAGGACTCTATTGTGCCCTTAAGGAGAGGGGGCTGAATGTGATCTATATCCCTGAACGGGAGAAGCTCCTCCGGGGGCTTGCCGGGGTGGCTGAGGAGGGAGATATCATCCTCACACTCGGAGCCGGTGATGTCTGGAAGGTGGGTGAGGATTTTCTGGAGGTTTACCATAATGGCGGAGCTTGATAAAAGACTGAATGAAATCCTTGAGCGGTTCTTCCGAGGAGAACTCGTTCATAACCCCCATCTCCGGGAGATGACATCCCTCAGGATAGGTGGGTGGGCCAAATATCTCCTTATCCCTGAAGACCCTCTCAGCCTGAGAAACCTGATCCAGATCCTGATGGAGATGGCAGAGCCTTACCAGGTTATCGGAGGTGGGACGAATATCCTGGCTGCCGATGGAGAGATAGGAGATCTGCTTGTAAGTCTGAAAGGGTTCAAACGGATGGAGGTCACTGAGGAAGGGGACGATATGGCGACGGTCTTTGTTGAGTCAGGGGTGGGGCTTCCTGGGCTTCTCAGTTTTCTAAGGGAGAAGGGCCTTTCGGGGCTTGAACCCCTTGCCGGGATACCCGGCACGGTCGGGGGGGCTGTCTCCGGGAATGCCGGCTCCTACGGGACCGAGTTCATGGAGAAGGTGACGAGGGTGACGGGGATCCAAAACGGTGAGATGTGGGTGGCAGAAAAAGAGAAGTTGACCCCTTCCTACAGGGATGGCGGACTGCCTGAAAGGACGGTCGTTATGGGGGTCCATCTGATGCTTGAAAGGGATGATCCTCAGAGGGTGGAAGAAAGGATGAGTGAGTGGCGTAGAGAGAAACAGTCCACCCAGCCACTTGATCAGCCTACAGCGGGATGTGTATTCAGAAATCCGGAGGGAGGATCGGCAGGCAGGCTTATAGATGAGGCCGGCTGTAAGGGGATGAGATCCGGTGATATCGTGGTCAGCCACAAACATGCCAATTTCTTCATAAATACCGGGGATGGGACGGCGGCGGATTTCCTTTTCCTGATGAGGCAGGTGAGGGAGGCGGTCCTGAAAAGAAGCGGTTTTCTGCTCCAGCCTGAGATCAGGTTCCTGGGGATGGGCGAGGAGGTCCTCGATGGCTGAGAGAGAGATGCTCAGGGAAAAGAGGATAGCCGTTCTGGCAGGAGGAGTTTCAGCCGAGCGGGAGGTCTCCCTGAGTAGCGGGAGGGCTGTTCATGATGCCCTGTTCCGTACCGGGTACGATGCCCACTTCATAGATGTCAAACAGGATGTGTATGAAAGACTCAGAGAGTATGCGCCGGAGATCGCCTTTATCGTCCTTCACGGAGGCTGGGGAGAAAACGGCGGCATCCAGGGGATGCTTGAGATAATGGGTATCCCCTATACAGGTTCAGGAGTCCTTGCCTCGGCAATGGCGATGGACAAGGTGGTGACCAAGAAGATCTTCCAGATGAGCGGGGTGAATGTCCCCAGGTACATGGTGGCAGGCTCTGAAGAGACCGGCCTGATTGATAGAATTGTATCATTTGGTCCGCCGCCGTGGGTGGTCAAGCCAGTAGCAGAGGGCTCCAGCGTGGGAGTAAGCATCGTTGACGGAGCGGACGGTCTGGACTCCGCCCTCCAGCAGGCCTTCAGGTTCGGTTCGAATGTGGTTATAGAAGAGTATATCAGGGGGAAGGAGGTCCAGATAGGCATCCTTGGAAGAGAGATACTGGGTGGTGTGGAGGTCAGACCGAAGAAGAGGTTTTACGACTACGAGGCCAAGTACACGAAAGGAATGACCGATTACATACTCCCGCCTGAGATAGACGGGGCACTCTACAGGGAGGCGGGGGAGACTGCGCTAAAGGCGCATCTTGCACTGGGCTGTGCAGGTGCAACCAGAGTGGATCTTATTATTGATGATGAGGCAAGGATTTATGCCCTGGAGGTGAATACCATACCGGGGATGACCGAGACTTCCCTCCTTCCGAAGATTGCGGCCCTGGCGGGTTACGGCTTTACGGAACTGCTTGAGAAGATACTGATTGATGCCCTGGAGAGGCATGAAGGCTAAGAAAAGGAAAAACAGGAAGAAAAAATCGGGAAGGAAACTCCTCCTCATGAGGAGGCTTGCTGCCGGCCTTTACAGGTCAAGGACGGTCAGGACCGTTACAGCCATCCTGTTTGTATTGTTGCTCCTCAGGGGTGCATACACCCTGCTTGACAGGGCCTTTACAGTCAGGGAGGTTGAGGTAATTGGGAACAGGTATGTCTCGGACAGGGAGGTGGTAAGGCTTATGGGGATAAGGAAAGGCACAGGACTCCTCAGCCTCGATGGTGAGAAGGCTATAGAGAGACTTTCCCTTTCCCCCTGGTTGAAGGAGGTCAGGCTGAGGAAGGAGCTTCCCCACCGGGTCGTTGTAAGGGTGAGAGAGAATGAACCCGTTGCGATACTTGAGCGGAAGGGCCGGCTGTTTCTGGTAAACAGCGAGGGGACACCCCTTGAGAGCCTGAAGGAGACGGTCTCATTTCTTCCTGTGATATCCCTCCGTTCAAACGTGAAGGGGACGCTGAAGGAGGCGATAAGGCTTGCAAGGGTGATACGCAAAAGGCATTTCTTTGAAAACAGGGATGTGAGGATTGTTGCGGGGAGTCCTGAGGAGATAACCCTCCTGGTGGATAAACTCCCTATAAAGATAGGCAAAGGGAGGTATGAACAGAAACTCTCAAGGCTTGTTGCCCTTGAAGACAGGGTTCTCCGGAGGGAGATCCCCGTTCAGTATATAGACCTCCGGTTTGCAAAACGGGTGATCGTAATGCCCGAGAAGGGGAAGTGAGTGAAAGAGGGTCAGGTAATAGTAGGTCTTGATGTAGGCACGACAAAGGTCTGTGCCCTCGTGGGGGAGTGCAGAAACGATGGGGTAAACCTGATAGCCATAGGCTCTGCCCCCTCCCATGGCCTCCGGAAGGGTATAGTTGTGAATATAGAAGCCACGGTGGAGTCCATCAGGACCGCCCTTGACGAGGCGGAGAGGCTCTCCGGTATCAGCATAAATAACGTGTATGTCGGCATAGCAGGCGGGCATATCAAGAGTTTCTCGAGTTACGGGGCAGTGGGGATAAAATCGGGGGAGGTAACGGATGAGGATATAGAGAAGGCCCTTGAGGCAGCCAAGGCGGTCTATGTGCCCCTTGACAGGGAGGTTCTCCATGTCCTGCCCCAGGAGTATCTTGTGGATGGTGAGGAGGGGATAATGAACCCCGTGGGGATGGCAGGGGTCAGACTTGAGGCAAGGGTCCAGATAGTCACGGGTTCAGTCTCGGCTGTCCAGAACCTTGTCCGGTGCTGTGAGAAGGCGGGGGTGCAGGTGAATGATATTGTTCTTGAACCCCTTGCCTCGTCAATAGCCACTCTCACTGATGACGAAAAGAAGGAAGGTACGGTCCTTATCGATATCGGTGGGGGCACTACGGACATCGCTCTATATAAGAGGGGAGTTCTCCTTCATACCTCGGTTGTTGCTATAGGAGGAAATCATATAACAAACGACCTTGCCATAGGGCTGAGGCTTCCCGTTCAGGAGGCCGAGAGGGTGAAGATGAAGTACGGCTCTGTCCTCTCCGGCGGGGGGATTGAGAATGACGCCAGGATCATGGTGGCAGGGAGGGATGAAAAGGTCATACCAAGAAGTTACATAACGGAGATCATCCTTCCGAGGTGCGAGGAACTCCTGGGGATAATAAAGACAGAACTGGAAGAGTCCGGGGCCTATGACGAGGTCTCCTACGGGGTTGTCCTTACAGGCGGGGCTTCCCAGCTTGAGGGGCTTTCCGTCCTCGGAGAGGCCACCCTTGGTCTGCCCGTCAGGGTCGGGCTTCCCCGGGGGTTCGAGGGGCCGCCGGGTCTTGCCGGAGATCCTCGCTATTCCACCGGGATCGGGCTCCTTTTATATGGTTACAAGGCAGAGACGCCTCCGATCATGCCGGGGGATGTCTTTTCATCAATACTGTCAAGGATGAAGGAATGGGTTAAGGGGTTTTTGAAGAAAAAAACATTTAAGGGAATTTTCCTTGAGGAAGGAGGTCTGCATGAATTTCGACATTGAGGAGGTCAGGGCACAAAACGCAAAAATCCGGGTGGTCGGTGTAGGCGGGGCCGGTGGTAACGCAGTGAACAACATGATAGGGGCAAACCTGACAGGGGTTGATTTCATAGCCGTAAACACTGATCAGCAGTCCCTCGATGTCTCACTGGCTCCAAAGAAACTCCAGATCGGCACCGAACTCACAAAGGGACTGGGGGCCGGGTCAAACCCGGAGATCGGGAGGGAGGCAGCCGAGCGGGACCGTGACCATCTTGCCGAGCTTCTTGACGGCTCTGACATGATCTTTGTGACTGCAGGTATGGGAGGTGGAACAGGGACCGGTGCAGCCCCGGTCATCGCCTCTGTGGGGAAGGAGTTAGGTGCACTCACGGTCGGGATTGTAACAAAACCCTTTTTCTATGAGGGGAAGAAGAGGAAGATGAATGCCGAGGCGGGTATAAAGGAACTCAAACAGTTCGTGGATGCAATAATAGTTATCCCCAATGACCGGATATCCCTTGTTGTGGAAAAGGGGACACCTGTTCTTAAATCCTTTGCCATTGCCAACGATGTCCTCAGGCATGCTGTTCAGGGTATATCAGACCTCATACTTACGCCCGGACTTATCAACCTCGATTTTGCAGACGTGAGGGCGGTGATGGAGAGTTCAGGCCGGGCTGTGATGGGGATTGGTGTTGGTTCCGGTGAAGACGGGGCCACAGTTGCTGCAAAGAAGGCGATCTCAAACCCCCTTCTGGAGGACTCCTCAATCGAAGGGGCAAGGGGTGTGCTTATAAACATCACCGGAGGGATTGACCTGTCGCTCAGTGCGGTTCAGGAGGCAACGGCCCTTATCTATGATTCAGCCCATGAGGATGCCAACATAATCTTTGGTTCAGTCATAGATCCCGATGCCACTGACGAAGTGAGGATCACAGTCATTGCCACGGGATTTGAGCCAAGGACCGAGAAGGTGGCCCTCGAAGAGGTGAAGACCTGGAGATCCCGGCCGGCCTACCAGCCCCGGAGAGAGAGGGAGAGGGTAGCGCTGAAGGGTGCCGACAGGATACTTGCCAAGAGCCTGGATGAGAAGGAACCCCAGCCTCTTCCAACGGAGCTTGTCTCTTATGATGACCCCTATGACATGCCCTCTTTCATGAGAAAGAAGGGACATGATCTTACTTCCTGACAACCTCCCCTTGAGCGGGCATCCTCGCTCCCCCATGGGATGCCCGCCCTTCCTTTCATTTGCTCTGATGCTGCATAACATATGGAGGCGTGAAGGGGAAATAAGGACAGGTTAAAGCCAAGAAATAAGCCTGTAGCTGGCACGTTCTATGTTCTGAGTTCATCTCGTTGATCTCGTTTGTTTTGTTTATCTGGGAGATCAGGTTCATTTGGTTGGATTCGTTTGTCTGGTTACTGCCTTTAGGCCAAGGTTAGGGCTGAGTAACTTAATAACACAGTAACCCAATAACCTAAGGAATCTCTGATTAATTCCGTGATACCTAATTTGATATAATCTACGCATCAAGTTTGAAGGAGGTTGAACTGATGCGTCAACAAAGCTTTGCCACAGCCGGATTTGAGCGTTACAGGAAAACAACGCGGAGGGAGCGTTTTCTTGCCGAGATGGAAGAGATCATACCGTGGAAGGAACTCTGTAAGGTTATAGAGCCCTTTTATCCGAAACCGAGGGGAGCAGGTCGAAGGCCTGTAGGAGTAGAGCGGATGCTTCGAATACATTTTCTGCAGCACTGGTTCAACCTTTCCGATCCAGCGGTGGAAGAAGCGCTTTACGATTCCCGATCCATGCGCAATTTTGTAGGGATCGATCTTGGGAGGGAACCTGTACCTGATGAGACAACGATATGCAAGTTTCGTCATCTTCTTGAAGCACACAATCTTGGCGAGGAACTGTTCCGGCTTATTGGTGAGTACCTTGAAGAGAATGGGCTGAAGGTCAGCCGTGGCACGATAGTAGATGCAACAATCATAAGTGCTCCCAGTTCGACGAAGAACCGGCAGAAGAGCCGTGATCCTGAGATGAGTCAGACGAGGAAGGGGAAGCAATGGTATTTTGGGATGAAGGCACACATAGGAGTTGACAGTCAGAACAAGTTGATACATTCGGTAGTGGCAACGGCAGCTAATGTACATGACAGCCGTGTGTTGCCGGAGTTGCTTCATGGAAGAGAGAGTCGGGTATGGGGAGACAGTGCCTACAGTGGGCAGAGGGAAGTGATACGGAAGCGAGCGCCCGGAGCAAGGGATTTTACCCAGAAGAAGGGATGTCGTCATAGAGGACTGAGCGAAGAGGAGCGGAAGAGGAACCGGCGAAAGTCGAAGGTTCGAGCGAAGGTTGAGCATCCGATACTTGTAATAAAGCGGATATTCGGATTTTGCAGGGTACGGTACCGAGGATTGAAGAAGAACGGTAACTGGCTGTTTGTAGCATGCGGACTGACAAACCTGTACATGGCACGGAGGCAGTTGCTGCAAGTAACGTGATGGGGGAAGTACGCCCATAGTGTGTGATAACGCACCAAATGTGGAGCAATGGACAGGCAAATGCCTGCCGGAACGAGCAACAACCGCACTTTTTATTTCGGATGGATGGGACAAAATGGATAATCTCCTTATTAACCCTAATTGATCAGAGCTTCCCTAATAACCAATATACCAATACACAAATGACCCGCGATCCGGAAAGGGGCCGATAT
>CAZITN010000010.1:0-49812 GCA_964542175.1 uncultured Thermodesulfovibrio sp.
CTTTCCGCCATACCGCCTCTCCCTGTCGTGTCAGATTGTTTTGGACACCAGTGGACAGGAACATATAATGAGAGCACTGGTTCAACACAAACAGGCTGATTCTTGTTATAATAAATAAAATAAATATTATGAAAATAATTCTCTTCACATTAATACTTGCACTCCTTCCGGTAGCGGTGCTGGGAGGGACGGAAAAGGCCCCGCTTTCAAAGGCGACCTTTGCAGGCGGGTGCTTCTGGTGCATGGAAAAGCCCTTTGAGCACCTTAAGGGGGTCAAAGAGGTTATCTCAGGCTATACAGGCGGCAAGAAGGAAAACCCCACCTATAAGGAGGTCTCATCAGGCACGACGGGCCACCTTGAAGCTGTCGAGGTTATCTACGATCCAACGGCAGTCACCTACAGGGATCTCCTTGAGGTATTCTGGCGTCAGATAGACCCGACCGATCCTGAAGGGCAGTTTGTTGACCGGGGATCTCAGTACAGGACCGCCATCTTCTATCACTCGGAAGAACAGAAGAACCTTGCCGAAGAATCAAAACGGATCATGGACGCCTCCGGTATATACGATAAGCCGGTGGTCACAGAGATCCTTCCTGCAGGAAAGTTCTATCCTGCCGAGGATTACCATCAGGACTATTACAAAAAGAACCCCCTGAGATACAAATTCTACCGGTACAGCTCAGGGAGGGACCAGTTCCTTGACAGGGTCTGGATGGGGAAGGAGGACTTCAGGATCTTCAAGAGTACTGAACATGGAAAGAAGGACTGGAGGAACTTTGTGAAACTATCAAAGGATGCATTGAAAAAGATGCTCTCTCCAATGCAGTACAGGGTCACACAGGAGGAAGGGACAGAACCGCCCTTCAATAACGAGTACTGGGAGAATCACCGGGAAGGGATTTATGTGGACATCGTCTCAGGAGAGCCCCTTTTCAGTTCGCTCGACAAGTACGATTCAGGCACAGGCTGGCCGAGTTTTACAAGACCGCTGGAGCCTGAAAATATTGTCGAGCGGGAAGACAGAAGTTTCTTCATGAAGCGGACCGAGGTGCGGAGCCGTCATGCTGACTCCCACCTGGGACATGTCTTTGATGACGGGCCCCGTCCAGATGGGCTCCGATACTGTATAAACTCAGCAGCACTCAGGTTCATACCGGTGGAAGACCTTGAAAAAGAAGGCTACGGTGAATATCTGAGGCTCTTCAGGAAGGAATGAGATGTCCGACTCTGGAAGGATTGCATATATAAACGATGCTCTCTATTTCGTGGTTATCCCTGATCAAAGGAGCCTGATCTACTGCTCCGGGGTAAATATCAGCCGGTTTCTCCCCATCACAAAGGGTCGACATAAGGCGATGTCCAACCCCGCCATCAGGGGACTCCAGATCGTGAATCTTGAGGTCCGTTCCATGGCGATAGAGGCCGGGGCAACCTCAAGAACCCTTAGGTCCTCTCCCTGCAAGGGGATCTCCCCTGATGACCAGATCTGGTACACCGAAGCCGTACTGATAAAATCTCCCCCGGATGGGTTTGGGAGCAGGATAATAGAATATGGCGTAGTCAACCTGCTGAAGAAGATCGACAAAGCCATCATGCTCGGCGCAGATATGCCTGATGAAGTTTTGCCGCCTGAGAGACTTCTTTCCTTCATTGAAGACCTCTGCGAAAGATTTTCGTCCTAAGGTCAGCAATAAAAAAGCGAAAAATATGAGAAAATTTCTCTGCAGCCCTACGCCGATTCAGGAACTCGTCGCAGGGCTGTATAAAATACAGGCCCATCCGTTATCATTAAAGAATGTCCATATCCATTGCCGACTACATGTTTGAAGGCCCCTTCTTCAGCCTGAGCGAAGTGAGGGCATTGAGAGGTGTCTATGCTGTTGTCTGCCATACTGAACGCGGGAACTTCCTGCTTCTTGACGCAGGAGAGGGGGAAGACCTGAAGAGAGCCATCAGGGAAAGCTCGCTAAAGGAATGCTGGGTTGAAAACTGCAAGGGGAGAGTGGGAGTGGGAGTATTATACACCCCCGATCTTGATGGTCCGGGGAGAAAGGACATCGTTGAGATAATAAGAAGGAGGGAGTTTACACCCTGTGGAGGCGGAGTAAAGACAGACGAAGGTTAAGGTTGAGGTCAAGGTCAAGGTTGAGCGAAAACCGGATTTGCAGAGGGATCATCATTTCTTTGCCCAATAACCAATATACAAATACACCAATTACAGCCTTTAAGGCTGAGCAATCCAATAACCTAATAGCCAATTTACCAATGACGAATAACATAACCTTCCAGTTGCATAAATTCTACCCAGAGGCAGGGGGTGGTCGATACGACAAAATGCCCTCAAGGAGCCTTCTCACCCTCTCTTGTATCCTGGGGTGTGCTCTGCAATTTTTCATTATCAACACCTGATGATTCATGTAAGCGCACCCCTGTGTCGGCTCGGCGGAAACCGATCGGACTTCTCTACTCAAAAACCCTTTTTACTACTGATCAGGCCTGTTAAGGCACTGTCCATAACAGACTTTATCTACTCAGACACGACCGGAGCTTCATAATGAAAAATTGCAGAGCACACCCCGAATCACACCATATTACGAAGATCCCTGAGGGTATGCCCCCTGCCGAACCTCAATTTTTATGCAACGTTTAGGTCCATTGTCCTGTTATCCTGGATTTCCCCTGAATACACTCAGGAAAACATCCCCCTCCGGAAGGCCGTGTCGGAGAATGAACTTTTGAGAAAGTTCCTTCATCACAAACCCTGACAGCTCTTCCGGTCTTATGTAGAAAAGTTCAGGGTCCCTCACCTTCCTGTACCAGGAGAGGCAGTTAAGGTGGAGGGCTTCTCTTGTCTGCCTGTAAAGGATCCTGAGGACATTCCTGAATGAATCCTCCACTCCTGCCACCCTCAGATTGAAGGTCCCGCAGACCAGGACAATATCATACTCTTTCTGAAGGCCCTCCTCCTCAATATCAGCAGAGATGAATACTGCATCCCTGAACTTCTCCATTGCCCTCTCGATCATCAGGGGATTGATATCGATGCCTGTGTAAGAAAGGTCAATCCCCTTCTCAAGGAGGAATCCGTAGAAATCTCCCTTCCCGCATCCGAAATCCAGGAGGCGCTTTCCCCTTACATCGCCCATGATCCCAAGAATGATCTCGTACCTGAGTCTCTGGCCGCTTTCAGTCCACCGGACCGCCATAGGACTGTCACCAAAGTCCTCAAGATGCCTCATGTAAAACCTGATCAGTTCTTCCTTCCCAAGCCGATCCATGAATTCTCCTCTAAAATGCCGATAGAACATCTTGGCATCTCGTGGATGGACAGAGGGGTATAGGGTTTGAACGGTTTCAGGCAATCTCCAAGGCTTTCACCAGGAGGGTGAAGCCGATTGCCTGCCTCGGAGCAGGGGTCCCCGAAAAGTCGAAGACTTTTTGGGGTAAGGCTGCCATGGATGGCCTGCGAGAATGATGTGAAAACCCTATACCCATCTGTCCGTCGAAAAGTTGGGAAATTCCTCTCCCCCTTGACAAATCATTTCTCCCTGTTATATATATTATTTATTGGCCCTCTTGATTTTCTCACATTTTTTCTTTCTTCAGACACAAAATTATGATAACAGTCAGGAGCCTGAAAAAACATTACGGCCCTGTAAGGGCTGTTGACGGGATCTCCTTTGAGATACGTCCCGGTGAGGTGGTCGGCTTCCTCGGGCCTAACGGTGCAGGAAAGACTACCACAATGCAGATAATCACCGGATACATTGAACCATCAGAGGGAGAGACCCTGGTGGATGGGATCGATGTGGCCAGCCAGCCCATCGAGGTGAAAAGGAAGATAGGCTACCTGCCTGAGAATACTTCCCTCTACGAAGACCTCACTGTTTTTGACTTCCTGGAATTTGTTGCCCGCGTGAGAGGACTGAACGGCAATTCAAGGGCCGCCATAAAGAAGGCAGCCGAGGCTTGCGGGATTACGGAGGTGATAAACAGGACGATAGGCACCCTCTCCAAGGGATACAGGCAGAGGGTCGGTCTTGCCCAGGCGATTATTCATGACCCTCCCTTCCTCATCCTTGATGAGCCCACCACAGGGCTTGATCCGATCCAGATAGCCGAGATCAGGGACCTGATAAGACTGCTGGGAAGGGAGAAGACTGTGATCCTTTCCACACACATCCTCCCTGAGGTTGAGCAGACCTGTAACCGCGTAATCGTGATACATCAGGGCAAGATCGTAGCGGACAGCCCTATTGATGAACTCAGGAAGGGAATGTCATCAACCATCGAGGTGGAATACCGGGGCCAGACACCGGCTGAGGCCTTTTCCGGGTTCGGAAGGGTTGAGGAAGTGAGGGAAGAGGGAGATCTCCACCTTATCCGGATAACCCCGGAAGGGGAAGGAGATCCGAGGGAGGAGATATACCGGTTCTGCGTCGAGAACGATCTTCAGCTCCGGGAACTCCACAGGGAGATGAAGAGCCTTGAGGCGATATTCCGGGAACTTACCAGAGGGGAGGAGGCATGATCGCCGCACTTGTAAAAAAGGAACTCCGACACTACTTCTTCTCACCCCTTGCCTATGTGGTTATAAGCATCTTCCTTGCCATCACAGGCTGGTTCTTCACAAGCAGTCTCTTCATCATAAAGGAGTCTGAACTCAGGGGGATGATGGAGATAATGCCGCTGGTGCTGATGTTCTTCATGCCGGCAGTCACCATGAAGTCCCTGGCAGAGGAAAGAAAACTTGACACCATACAACTCCTCCTGACCATGCCGATCAGGGAGTGGCAGATAGTCCTGAGCAAATACCTCTCGGCAGTCATACTCTACGGAGTGACGCTCCTCTTTTCCCTTTTCTATCCCCTTCTGCTTAAAATCATAGGCAGACCGGACGCCGGGGTGATCTTTTCATCCTACGTCGGGCTCCTTCTTCTTGGCTGTTCATACATCGCGATCGGAATTTTTGCCTCTGCCCTTACTTCCAATCAGGTGATAGCCTTTATCTCCGGATTCAGCATAATCTTCGGTGTCTTCATGCTCAGCCGTCTCCAGATGATACTCCCGGTCAGATTCCAGACGGCGATTGAGAGGTTCTCCATCGTCTCACACTTTGACAACATGACAAGGGGGATAATAAGCACCACTGACATCGTCTATTTCATCCTCCTGAACATCCTCTTCCTCACCGCCGCGACCTATCTCCTTTACACAAGGAGGGGAAGATGAGCAGAAGGACCTACCTCTGGATAAACATAATCTCCCTGATCCTCATCTTCATATATGGAAACCTCCTTGCCGGGCGGTACTTCCTGAGTGCCGACATGACAGAGGCAAGGATATACTCCCTCAGTGATGCAACCCGGAAACTCCTGAAGGATCTTGACGAACGGGTTACGGTGAAGGTGATCTTCTCTGACCAGATCCCCTATCCATACAACACCAACACCCGGTATGTAATGGAGATGCTGAACGATTACCGGAGGCTTTCAGGGGGGAAGGTGGTTCTTGACATCATAGACCCCGGAAGGAAGGAAGAGTTTGAGGATGCAGCAGAACTCTACGGGATTCCCCCGGTCCAGGTGAATGCGATAGAGAATGACCAGATACAGATAAAGAAGGTCTACATGGGACTTGCCTTTGTGCATGGTGAGAGGATAGAGACCATCCCTGTCATCTCCGATGTAAAGAGGCTTGAGTATGAGGTCTCTTCAACCATAAAGACGCTCATAACCGAGAAGAAAAAGACTGTCGGCTTTCTCACGGGCCACGGGGAGAAGCCCCTTCTGAGACTGAGGGAGTTTCTCAGGAAGCAGTATGAGATAAAGGTGCTGAATACTGCGGAGAAGTCTGATGAAGGTTCTTCCCGGCCGGAGATAAAGGATATCGACCTCCTTGTGGTGGCAGGACCGACGAAAAAACTCAAGGAAGAGGAACTCCTGGAAATAGACCAGTTCCTCCTGAAAGGGGGAAAGGCCCTCTTTCTCCTGGACAGGGTACTTGCCGACCTCCAGTACGGTTTCGGGAGGGAAAACATAACGGGCCTGGAAGACCTCCTTTCCGCCTATGGGATAACGATCCCATCAGCCCTTGTCTATGATATCTCCTCGGGAATGGTAAATGTGAGTCAGCGGAGAGGAGGGTTTGTCTTCACCACCGTTACTCCCTATCCCTTCTTCCCAAAGATCATTGATCTGAACCATGAGAGCATCATCACAAAGGATATAGAGACACTCACCCTCGGGTTCAGCTCCCCCATAGAGACAAAGGAGACCGGGGGCATCACCTTCACCCCCCTGATACGGACATCGGAGAAGTCAGGTGTGGTGAAGCCTCCCTTCTATGTGGCCGTGAGCAGGAAGTTCAGAATGGATGAGTTTGATAAATCCCATCAGGTCCTTGGTCTTGTTGTTTCGGGGAAACTCAGGACAAAGTTTCCTGACAAAGAAGATATTGTGAAGGAAGGAGAGACCCGCTTCATAGTCGTCTCTGACAGCGACTTCGTCTCTGACGAGTTTATCGGTGCACCCGGGAATGCCCAGTTCCTCCTGAACTCGATCGACTGGCTCTCAGAGGACGACTCCCTGATAAGTATCAGGTCAAAGGACATAGAATCAAGACCGATAAAGGAACTCGATCCTGCGATACAAAGGCTGATCCGCTACCTCTCGGTCAGCATCCCCCCGGTCCTTTCCATCCTTCTGGGGATCGCGCTCTGGATGTACAGAAAAGGAAGGAGGGTTGAACTCTGAAACGGTTTGTTCTTCCCATACTCGCCCTGATACTGATTATCCTCTACTATATACCCATCTTGACAGGTGAGCCCAGGACAATGGAAAGGCTCCTTGGTGAGAATGCAGAAGTAAAAGCGATTGAGGTGAAAAGGGGGGAGGCCCTCTTCAGATACGAAAGCACCGGAGATCTCTGGGAAATGAAAGCCCCCTATGAGTGGAGGGCTGATTCAACAAGCATAAAGAGGCTCCTGGATCGTCTCCGGGAGACAAGGCTTGAAAATGTTATCACCACTGACGAAAAGAGTTATGCCGGATACAAACTCAAGGAGCCGGAGACCGTGATTGAGCTCAGCATGGCTGGAGGAAAGAAGGAAAAAATCCTTGCAGGAAAGAGGGGGCCGAGGTACTCCCTTATCTATATCAGGAAGGAGGGGGACAACAGGGTCTATCTGGTAAGTTCCAGCTTCATGGAAGCCCTTCCAAACAGGAGGAATGACTTCAGGGACAGGACGATCGTCTCCATCTCTGAAGACCGGATTGAAGAGGTCCTCTGGAAGGAAGAGGACCGGTCTTTTCATCTGCAGAGAAGGGATGACGGCTGGTATATCATAAAGCCTGACAGAGAAGAGAAGGCATCCTCCGGAGATGTCCAGGACTATCTTGGAAGGTTTTCGTCCCTTGTGGGAAGCGGCTTTCCTGAAGGGAACAGGCTGCCCGATGGAGCTGAAGAAAAGGGCTACCTCCGGATCATGGGGACGGAGGAGGTGAAACTCCCCCTGTATAAACACAAGGAAGACTGGTTTCTCCTGAAGGATGGTGTGCCCTATCAGATCGGGACCTACCTGAAAGAACAAATATTCAGGACCGTAGCTCCCGAAAAAACCAGGGAGAAGCCGCAAGCCAAGGAGCAATAACGGTCTTTTTGTCTGCCATTACCCAACTCCGCTGCTTCTAATTGAACGATTTATCATGGGCAGGGCAGGGAGGCAGAAAGACAGATTTGAGGATTAGTGAACAAACCTAAACGTTGCAAAAACATGGGTTAGGTAGGGGCATAACCTCAAGGGCCTACAAGCATAATATATGTTGTAATACCGGGAGTGTGCTCTGCAATTTTTCATTATGAAGCGCCGGTCGTGTCTGAGTAGATGAAGCTCGATACGAGTCCTTCGGATCTGTTATGGACGGTGCCTTAACAGGCCTGGTCAATAATATAAAGGATATTTTTAGTAGATAAGGCCGTTCGGTCTCCGCCGGGCCGACACAGGAAAGCGCTTACATGAACCACCATGTATTGATAATGAAAAATTCAGAGCACACTCCGGATACAAGACATGGAGATAAACCTCCGTGATGGCATTTAGTCGGTATGAACACCCTTAGTCTCGGGTAACAATTCAGACAACTGGAAGGATAAGCATGGCCGCATGGCTTCTCATCACCTTCGGCCTCTCCTTGAGGACAAAGCCTGCCTTCTCAAGAAGACGAAGCGTAGCTTCAAAGTCCCTCTTCTTTACATGCCCCTTTGGTTCGGCATAGCAGAGGAGCCCTCCCTGCTTCATCCGTCTTGATATCTCGGATATGATAAGTTCCTTTTCAGCAACCTCATGAAGCACGGCAAAGGCAAGGCAGAAATCAAAGAGGGGTTCATCCGGAAGGGGAAGTCCTGTGCCGGGGCTTATCAGCACTGGCTCTATTCTTTTGTCCAGTCCCTCTTTTTCAGCCCTCTTCATGAGTGCTGAAAGCATCCCCTCCTGTATATCCACGCAGAAGACCTTACCTGACTCGCCCACCATCCGGGCCATGGGAAGACTGAAAAATCCCATGCCCGGCCCGATATCCAGCACCTTCATCCCGGGTTTTACATATGGTGAAAGAATCTTCTCCGGATTCTGGATGAGCCTCCGGAGGGGACAGACAAGCAGATATCCCGCCCATAAGGGGCATGTATGCACCTTCTTTTTTCCCATTTATTTATTATAGCCAAAAGGGATGTATCTCTGGCGGACCGTCCAAGATATTCATCCTGTTAATGTGTAATTGCCGGCCTCTCACCTTTCCGTCTGTTCCATTTCATTATGAAGACCAGTGGTAGTATGAACGCCATCAGGATCGACACGAGCAGGAATGCATCATTGAAGGCTCCCATCCCGGACTGCCTGAGGAGTTCGGCATGAATCAGTGCATCAGGACTCAGACTGTCGACCCCACGGAACCGGAGTACTCCCTCCAGTCTTTCCCTGGCGACCTGATATGCGCTGTCAAAGGGGGTCAGGTGCTCTATCAGCCTTGACTGGTGAAACTGGGCCCTCCGGGAAAGTATCGTTGTTACATATGCCACTCCCACGCTACCGCCGATATTCCTGAGCAGGTTGTATATCGCCGTTGCGTCGGTCATCTTCTCTTTAGGGATATGGGAGAGAGTCAGGGTGGTGAGAGGAATGAAGAGAAATCCCATCCCGATACCGAGGACAACCCTGGGCCAGACCAGGGTCCAGAACCCGGTCTGGAGACTGAAGAGGGACATCAGATATGTGGAAAAGCCACTCACCACTATCCCTATCACAAGTATCACCTTCGGGTTCCGCTTCTCCACAAGCCTTCCGGCTACGGGCAGAGCGATCATTGTCGCCAGTCCGCCCGGTCCGAGGACCACGCCGGCAAGAAAGGCCGTATAGCCCATCATGGTCTGGAGGTAGATCGGCAGAAGCACTATGCTTGCGAAGAGGTTGAAGAAGGCAAAGAACATGAGGATATTCCCGGTCGTGAAGGTTCTGTCCCTGAAGATCCGGAGGTTTATCACCGGTGCATCAGAGAAGAGTTCAAGGATCACAAAGAGAACGAGAGAGACTATGGTAATCAGCGAAAAGACGACAATTACCGGAGATCCAAACCAGTCTTCCCTCTGGCCCTTGTCCAGGACGAACTGGAGCGAGCCCAGTCCGAGTGCAAGGAGCAGGAGACCCGGATAATCTATCTTCATCCTCTGCCTCTTCATGTAGGGCGGGTCCTTGATTACCAGTGTTGACAGGATGATTGAGATGATCCCGATAGGAACATTTATATAGAATATCCACCGCCATGACCAGTTATCAGTGATCCAGCCTCCAAGAAGGGGGCCGACGATGGGGCCGAACATTATGCCTATCCCGAAGATCGCCATGGCCCTGCCATGCTGGGACGGAGGAAAGGCCTCAAGCAGGATCGACTGGCTGAGTGGCTGAAGCCCGCCGCCGCCTATCCCCTGGATTATCCTGAAGATTATCAAGGCCCTGAGGCTCCATGCAGAGCCGCATAGGAAGGAACTTACTGTGAACATCGCGATGGAGGCGATGAGATAGTTCTTTCTCCCGAACATACGGCTCAGCCATCCTGTTATGGGGATTATAATCGCATTCGAGACGAGATAGGAAGTGATGGCCCAGGTTGATTCATCGATCCCTGCAGAAAGGGAACCCCTTATATGATCGAGAGAGACGTTCACTACAGAGGTGTCGATGATCTCGATCAGGGTGGGCAGCATCACAGTTATGGCGATCAGAAATCTGTTCATAAGGATATCTCTATGCTTTTCCTTACAGTTGAAATTTGTTTTTCAGAGGCAGCAAGACCTCTGCTATTATCCGGAATCTTTCAGAAGGTCACTAACTGTATGACCCTACTGAACTCTGGTTTTGTACAACGGTAAGGTTCAGGTTTCGTTATCTGATCAGGACCGTAGGGACGACAGACATCCCGACCCGGAGGATATGTTCCGGATCTGTGTCTTCCTTGAGAACTATCTTTACAGGTATCCTCTGGACCACCTTCACATAGTTGCCTGTGGCATTTTCAGGGGGGAAGAGGGAGAAGACCGCCCCGGTCCCTGCCATAATGCTTTCCACTCTACCCTCAAAAGCCCTGCCAGGATAGGCATCTACATCAATCTTTACAGGCTGACCCGGCTTGATCTTCGCTATCTGGGTCTCCTTGTAGTTTGCGACCACATATAGACCGGATAAGGGGACTATTGCCATAAGCGGCATGCCAGCCCTTACCTGATCCCCTGACTCTATGGATTTCTTTGTTATGTATCCTTCAGCCGGAGAGGTTATGTTAGTGTAAGAGAGCTGGAGTTCGGCATACTCCAGAACGGCCTTTCTTCTCTTCAGGAGGCTCTCCTTTGCCTTGAGAGATGCCTCTATCCTCTTAAGGAGTGCTTCTTCCGCGGAAAGTCCTGCCTCAGCTTCCCTTATGGTATTTTTGTGTCCTGCAAGAGCCGCTTCCGCCCTCTTTACGGCCGCCCCCAGGGCATCAAGCTTTGCACTGGCAGCATCACGGGCGGTCTTTGCCCTGTCGTACCTGTCCTCTGGGAAGACACCCTTTTTAAGAAGCTCCTCTGCCCTACGCAGGTCCGTCTCCGCCTGTCTGAGAAGAAATTCCTGTGCACGGAATTCGGCACGCCTTGCTTCAAGAAGGGCGGTGAGCTCGTCCTTTCCAGAAAGAGCCTTCTCAAGCCTGGCCCTTGCCGCTTCAACCTTCAGCTCCTGGGCATGGATTGCAGCCTTCAGTTCGCTCAGTTGTCTTTTCTCAGCCTCAAAGGCTGCAAGGGCCTCGTCCCTCTTCTTCCTGTATGGTTCAGGATCGAGCCTTACCAGGATGTCTCCCTTTTTCACAAGCTGGTTGTCCCTTACCATAACCTCAATAACCGTCCCTGATATCCGCGGGGCTATCTGATGGATGGCGCCTTCCACAAAGGCATCATCAGTGGAAATATGGGTCCTCTTGTACCGGACATAGAGAAGACCGACAACCAGCCCTATCAGGAGTGTTATACCGAAGACAAGAAGTGCCCGGTTTCTCTTCTTGTGATTATTCTCCTTTGTCAGCTCTTCCGTCATCTGATTGTTCCTTTCCAGTGGAATATCTGATTAACAGGTCATCACCTGTGGCCCGGAGTAGTCTTGCGACGGCCCTCCTCTTTTCATATACTGCACGGGCCTGATTTGTCTCAGCAAGGGTGAGCAGGGTCACGGCATCGGTCACCTCCGTTGCCGTTCCCAGCCCCTCCTTGTAACGAAGTTTCTGGAGGCGGAGGTTCTCTTCAGCCTGTTCCACCGCCTTTTTGGTAACCGTGGTTTTATGGGCCGCACTCTGGGAATCAAGATACGACCTCTGTACTTCAAGGGCTATCAGGTCTGCAAGTCGTCTCCTTTCAGCCTCAAGCCTTTTGATCCGAGCCTCGATTTTTCTTATCCTGGCAAACCGCTCCCCCCCTCCGAAGAGGTTGAGGTTAAGGCCCGCCATGAGGGACCAGTTCCCCTCATGAACCATGTATGGGTTTTCCTCGTATTGAAACCCACCGGCCACGAAGAGTGTAGGATAGAACTCGGCCTTTACTGACTTGAGTTCCATCTGTTTTGCCCTTATGGCGGCCTTGAGTGCCTCCAGCTCTTTTCTCCGGGAAAGGGCGGTCTCCCTTGCCGCCTCAATGGACTGGAAGGGAAGGCGTATATCACCATTGTCCTTGATCGTTACATCCTCTTCAAGGGGTCTGAGAAGAAGCCGGTTCAGGTTTGCAATGGCCGTTCTGTAAAGATTTTTCATGGTAATCTCATTCTGTCTTGCATCCGTCAGGAGGACCTCTGCCTGGAGAAGGTCATTCCTTGTTATTAGCCCCTCATCAAGAAGCGCACGCGTGTCAGCCAGGTGGGCCTCAAACCTCTTCACCTCCTGGGAGGCAAGCTCCTGGAGCCGTTCGGCCTCAAGGGCATCATAGTAGGCGATGATGAATTCAAGAAGGGCGTTGTTTTTTGTCACCTCAACGGCATGTTTCTTTGCAGCGCTCCCTTCAAGTGCTGCCTCCACCAGAGAGGATGTCCTCTGGAAGTCAAAGAGAAGCTGCCTCACCTCGAAGCCGTAGGTCAGTGAAGTCCTATCCGCTATAGGGACAGGCCCGAAAGGGCCGAAGAGGGCTTCTGGCTGATATCTGAGCCAGGAGTGGCGTGCATAGAGGTTCAGGTGGGGGTAGAGGTTGCTCCTGACTATGGCCAGATCTTCGATGGATACCTTCTCATCCTCCTTTGAGATCTCTATCTCTGGTGAGCGGGAGGCGATTACCCGGAGTCCCTCCTCCAGGGTCAGTCCGCTGGAAAAAACGGGGCTCCAAATAACAATCAAGACGCCTATAATGACAAGCCGTTTCATGAACTCACCTCCTCCAAGTGTAAGTAAGCACTAACATATCATACGGGGAACGGTTTTGTCAAATCACCTCTTCATTTGAGCGATTTTTTAATAAGAACGGGCAGGTGAAGGCGTCTCGTAACCCCATTTAATGCAATGGTTATGAGATTAAAAAGGGGAATCCCTGTTAACCCTCCGGGTGGAAGACGGGCGCTTGATGTTGTGACTGTGAGGTATTGCTCAAATGGGGATTACTCGCCGCTTTCACCTGCCCCGGAAGGGTATTCCTGATAAAATCCTGGATAAGAATCGTTCAATTCAGGCATAAATATGAGGTTCGGAAGGGAGGTGAAAAACAGGCTGAGGATGAGAAGACATCGCATATGCGTGAATGTGTCAATGAGGGGATGCGACAAAGACGATAAATAACCAATGACCTAATGAGTTAATGACCAATGACTATTTCCCCAGTCATTTGCTGTCAGTTATGTGCAACTGCAACGTTCAGTCTGATATAATTGTGTGATGTATGAAGATATAAGGACAGACTTCCTCATAATCGGCAGCGGTGTGGCTGGACTCCGTGCCGCCATTGAACTTGCCGGGAATGGCGAAATTACGGTAGTCACCAAGGACATAATGAAGGAGTCCAGTACCGAGTATGCCCAGGGTGGGGTTGCCGTAGCGCTCAGTGATGAGGATGAGGTAGGTATCCACTATGAGGACACCATTCGGGCAGGAGACGGGTTGTGCATCAAGTCAGCCGTAGAGATTCTGGTCTCCGATGGTCCCTGGAGGATAAGAGAACTTATTGACTGGGGTGCGGCGTTTGATATGAAGGGGACGAAACTGGATTTCACCCTTGAAGCTGCCCATACAAGAAGACGCGTGCTTCATGCCCATGGTGATTCCACCGGGAGGGAGATTGGGAAGGTGCTGCTTTCAAAGGTATTGGCTGAGAGTGAAATAAAGCGGCTCACCTTCTCAGTGGCAGTGGATCTAATGGTTCATGACGAGAGGTGTATTGGAGCCATCATACTTCGTGAGGGAAAACTCTACAGGGTCTTTGCGAGGGCCACGCTTCTTGCTACAGGTGGCGGTGGACAGGTCTATGCCAGGACTACAAACCCTGAAGTGGTCACAGGTGACGGTATGGCCATTGCATTGCGGGCAGGAGCGGTGCTGAGGGACATGGAATTTGTCCAGTTCCATCCCACTGCACTCTATGCCCCTGGTGCACCACAGTTTCTCCTCAGTGAGGCCATGCGTGGCGAAGGCGGAAGGCTTCTGAATATCTATGGTGAGCCTTTCATGAAGAAGTACCATCCCGACGGAGAACTGGCGCCGCGGGATGTGGTCTCAAGGGCGATAATATCGGAGATGGTTGAGACAAAGAGCACCCATGTCTATCTTGACCTGACCCACCTTGATGCCGGGTTCATAAAGGGGCGGTTTCCCAGGATATATCAGACCTGCCTGAGATATGATGTGGATATCACCCGTGACCGGATTCCCGTCTCTCCTGCCGCCCATTACATGATGGGCGGTGTCATGACAGACACGGATGGGAGGACTTCCATCGAAGGTCTCTTTGCTGCGGGAGAGGTGACCTGTACAGGTGTACATGGTGCAAACAGGCTTGCAAGCAACAGTCTCCTTGAGGGGCTTGTCTTTGGTGCAAGGGCAGGAATGTCTGCCCGTGATTATGCCTGTAAAAGAGAAGTTCATTTTCATGAGATGAACCTGCCCGATCCCGAGTTTAAAAGCATTGACAACTATAATGAACTAAGGAGTTTGATCAGAAGGGTGATGTGGGAGCGTGTGGGGATCATCAGATGCTCAGAGTCTCTCGGGATAGCTAAGGAAAGACTGGGGGGATTCAAAGGGCTCCTTGAGGGAACGTATCTTACAAGGAAGGAAGTGGAGGTAAAAAACATGCTCCAGACGGGGCTTCTGATAACAGAGGCCGCTTTCAGGAGGGAGTGCAGTATCGGGGCACACTACCGTTCGGACAGGAAGAGCAAGGAGGGATGCCGGTATCATCTGCTAATGAAGAGAGAGGATGATGGGAGTATGAGGTTCTGGGAGGAGCAATGCGATTGAGAATGAGACGGGCAAGGATCGTCTGTACAATAGGGCCGGCATCAGGGGATGAAAAACGGATCACACGGATGATCAGGACAGGGATGAATATCGCGAGACTGAACTTCTCCCATGGCAGCCATGAGGAACACCTCCGTTACATCAGGATGGTACGGGAGGCATCGGAACTGCTTGGAAGACCGGTAGGTATCCTCCAGGACCTCCAGGGCATAAAGATCAGGATTGGTGATGTCAGTGAAGGAGGAATCCACCTGAGGACAGGTGATAATGTACTGGTCAGGACAGGTACGGGGCCTGTCACAAGAAAGGAAATACATATCAACTATCCCGCCCTCCTCCGGGATGTGAAGAAAGGGGACAGGATACTTCTTGATGACGGACTCATGGAACTCCGGGTTACTGGGAGAAGAAAGGATGCCCTTCAGACAGTAGTGAAGGAGGGAGGGATCCTGAAAAGCCGTAAGGGAGTAAACCTTCCTGATTCCAGGATATCCCTGAGTCCCTTTACGGACAAGGACAGGGAAGACCTCTCCTTTGGTATCGCAAATGGAGTGGACATGGTCGCCCTTTCCTTTGTACTGAAGGCATCGGATATACAGATAGTCAAAGACTGGCTTCAGGAACAGGGAAAGGATATTCCTGTAATAGCAAAGATTGAGAAACCCGAGGCCCTTGAGGACATGGAAAGAATACTCCAGGTGGCAGACGGCATCATGGTTGCAAGGGGTGACCTCGGGGTGGAGATACCGCCTGAGAAGGTGCCAATAGTCCAGAAGATGCTGATAAGGAAGGCAAACAGGGCAGGCAGGATGGTGATCATAGCAACCCAGATGCTTGAATCCATGAGGGAGCACATGCGGCCGACCCGGGCTGAGGCAACGGATGTGGCTAATGCTGTACTGGACGGCACTGATGCGTTGATGCTCTCAGCTGAGACTTCCTCGGGTCGGTACCCCCTGAAGTCTGTAAAAATGATGGACAGGATAATAAGGGAGACTGAAAAAATCACACTCAGGGAACTGGCCGGGACAAAAAGGGAACTCCCGGTGGTAGAACCCGACGAACGGGAGGCCCTTGCCGTGGTGGATGCAGCGGTGAGGGCTGCGGAAGACCTTCCGGTCAAATATATCATTGCCTTTACCAGGACAGGGTTTACCGCCAGGATACTCTCGAAACTCCGCCCCACGCTCCCTGTGATAGCCTTCACGCCTGAGGAAGATGTTTACAGACGTCTCACTCTCTGCTGGGGGGTGATCCCTATGATGACAGATCCTGTTTCCAGCACTGACAGGATGCTCAGGCTGGTCGAAGATGTTCTGATCGAGAAGGCCATGGTCCGGGAGGGAGACAGGATGATAATACTTGCAAGTTCACCAATGGACCTCTTCGGAAAGACAAACTTCATGAAGGTACACCGGTGCGGCGGGGGGTCATGAGTGGCGAAGACTGGCAGATGGGCATGCGATTTCCCGGTGGATGTTGCAAACAATTATTCCCAGCGGCAGAAACGGTCCTTGCCGCCTTTCTTTGCCCTGTAGAGGGCCTGGTCAGCCCTTCTGAGCAGTTCATCAGCCTGAAGTTCCAGAGCCGGGAGCATGGTTGAGACTCCGATACTGACAGTCAATATCCCTCTTTCTGTCATATCGTGTGGAAGAGACAAAATCTTTAACCTTGAGAGGATCTCCCCTGCCATCTGGTCAGAGCCATTTTCATCAGCCCCGATCATCAGCACCACAAACTCCTCTCCGCCGTAACGGGCGACAATATCACCGGAACGGTTTATCAGGCTGTTCAGGACCGCTGCCACCTTTTTGAGGGCCTCATCACCCATGATGTGTCCATACCGGTCGTTGAAGGCCTTGAAGTCGTCTATGTCTATTATGAGGAGAGAAAGGGGATAACCAAACCTTACGGCCCTCTGCCATTCACTGGAGAGATGCTCATCAAAGTATCTCCGGTTGGATACCCCGGTCAGGGAGTCGTGGTAACTGAGGTGTCTGAGCTTATCGTTGACATCCTGAAGAGCATCCATATCCATGGAGATCTGCTTCAGATAGACAAACTCCTTCCTCCTGAACCGCTCGAAAAGGTAGCCCGAGAGCACCCCTATCAGGTTTGTGCTTATTAGACCCAGAATGTCGTTCCGGACTACCGGAAGGGGGAGTTCCCAATATCATGATGAGGGGGATATGATCTTTCTGCCCCGGAGTGTGCCTTTTGCATCCCCGTGAGGGTTTTTATTATTATTGAAGTAAAGATCGGCCTGAAGGAGGAAAGGATGAAAAGGTTGACAGTCTCTGTAATTGCAGTTCTGATGATGCTCTCGTTTTTTACAGCCCATGCAGTGGCTGAGGTCCGGTACAGGCAGTTCAGCAAGAAGGAGATCGGGCAGATGAAAAACACACGGGTGATTATCGAGACAAAATTCGGTAATATAAAGCTCCGGTTCTTTCCCGAAGTTGCACCGAACCATGTGGACAACTTCATCACCCTTGCCAGAAAAGGGTTTTACGATGGAACAATCTTTCACCGCGTAATCCCGGGGTTCATGATACAGGGAGGAGACCCGAACTCGAAGAGTCCGAACCGGGCCCGCCACGGCCTCGGCGGCCCCGGCTATACCCTGAAGGCAGAGTTCAGCGGCAGACCCCACAAGAGGGGAACCCTCTCGATGGCAAGAAAGGCGGACCCTGACAGTGCCGGCTCCCAGTTCTTCATCTGCGTGGCCGATGCACCCCATCTTAATGGGAAATACACCGTCTTTGGTGAGGTGGAAGAGGGGATGGATGTTGTGGACAAAATAGTCTCCCAACCCCGCGACTACCGTGACAATCCAATCGAACGGGTGGAGATGAAGATGAAGGTGATTACGGTTCCGGGAAAGTAAAGGTGTAATAATCTGATTGGCAGGTATTAAGACAGATTGTGATATAATTTAAAAGTTAATGTTTTACGAAGACGTTTTCAGAAAACTCGGCGAGAGGAAAGTGAGATACGCCGTTGCAGGGGGTGTAGCGCTTGTCCTTCACGGTATTGTAAGGATGACGGCTGATCTTGATTTGATAGTGGATTTAAGCACGGAGAACCTGGACGCCTTTACTTCAGCGGTTGGTGATCTTGGATTCAAGCCGAGACTCCCCGTCAAGACAGAGGACTTCTCAGATCCAGCCACAAGGCAGAGATGGATAGATGAAAAAGGGATGAAGGTATTCACCTTTTACCACCCTGAACGACAGATCAATCAGATAGATGTATTTGTAACTGAGGTTATACCGTTCAGCGAAATTCAAAGAGAGATTGTATGGATAAGGGCAAAGGACATTTCCATTCCGGTTGTCTCCCTGTCGCACCTGAAAAAATTAAAGGAGATCTCAGGAAGACCGCAGGATATCGCAGATATCGAGGCGATCGAGGAACTGAGAAGCATAAATAATGAAGGAGATCAAAGCAATTAAAAAAACAAACTACGCCTTCCGGGTGTCAAGAGAATATCTCATTGCCTTCAGCAGGCTTTCGGCAGAGGAAAAACTGGCCTGGCTGGAAGAGGTCAACAGGTTCATAAACGACTTTGTCCCGAAGGAGAAACTTGAGAAGTGGAAGGAGATTACCGGCTCTGAGTGAGCCTATGTAAGATTGCTCCATAATAAAAGAGGCGGGGCGCTGCCCCGCCTCTCTATCGTTTCTGTGAGGTCGTGCCCGAGGGGTCTCACTTCACCCCTTCTGTATTCCCCCTGACGAGTCCCCGTACTGTACCTCTCCGTTTTCTACGTGGAAAACAGAAGGTATCCATTCTTCCGCTCTTCCGCACTTCCGCTCTTGTGTCACCTCTTTACCGCTATTCCCTTTCTTGCCTTAAACCTTTCTCGCTTTTCCCGCCTTTCTCATATACCTCACCGCACCGAGTCCGGCAAGCAACATGAAGATGAGCATCCCCCAGGGATTGAGAGCGGGAACGGAAAGAGGAGCTTTACGTTTTCCGTCACTTCCAGCCTGGAAGACTGCCTGTATCTCGGCAGGAGAGAGGACACGGTCGTAGATTTCTGCTTCATCAATAAGACCATCGAAGTACACACTTGAAAAAGACTGATCAAAGCGAACAGCTGCCCCTGCAGATACATAATTATTTGCGTTTGTATTTATATAGGTCCCGCCACTTATGAAAGAACCATTATCGAGAACTCCGTTTACATAAATATCAAGGGAACCATTATTAAAAATACCGGCTACTGAATACCAGTTATTGATGGGATAATCCTGAGAGGTAAATCTGCTTACATAGGTATTATTATCATTTGTGCCGCAGTCCATGTAGAACTTTGCCATACCTGGTGGCGAACCTGAATTCCAGTATAATAATCTGCACTGCTGGGTATTCCATACCGGCTGGGTAAAATCCCCTGCTCCAAGGATTGCATAATATGTATTGGCGGCAGGAGTTGATCTTGGATACACCCATACATCATAAGTTGCCTCTGCTCTTCCATCAATATTCAGGGTGTTGGGGACAAAAAGATAATCATCCACTCCGTCAAAGCTGAATGCCTGCCCCACCATGCCGGTAGCGTAAGCGGTACCGTTAACAAGGGTGCCGTTGTTTAGTCCTAAATGGTCATTGGCAGTTACGTCACCGGTCCACCATCCGGTCATACCCGAGGGTGGCTGGACGCACTGGGCCCTAACATAAACAGGCAGACCACATCTGTACAAAATAATTTTATGGAGAGGCGGCAAGGCTCCAGGAATACAATGCAACCGACAGGATTTATGGGACAGCAACCTGATTCTACAGGTGTTATACCTGAGTGTCTGGTTAGGTCTGTGTGGTACAATAAACCCTAATTTTCTAAGGTGTCGAGCATTGGTATTCTTTCCGCCATACCGCCTCTCCCTGTCGTGTCAGATTGTTTTGGACACCAGTGCAGGCAGACATAATGTTAAAAGTGCAACTAACAAAAGTAGTCTTCTCATGAAAAGCCTCCTTCATTAATATTCTTGATATTCCATATAGCCGTCTTCAATCCAACAAACATAGTTCCGGCTAACGCTTTCAACGCAAATAACGCATTCTCCATACCGCCCCGAGTCCTGCAAGGAGGATGAACAGGAGCATCCCCCACTCGGTCAGGGTGGGGACGGAAGTTATCTGCATCTCAAAGGCGCCGATATCACAGTGGGCGGTTCCATCGGAATCTCCGTCCTGCGGCCGGGTGATGCCGCGCTGGTCAACACCGTTTACAGGCGCAGCGGCGCAGGTGGCATCATCCCCTGCATCGATGGCCGGGCTGCCTGCAAGCAGGGCGTGGGTCTGGGTCGGGCCACCGTTATCGGCAAGGGGGCCCAGAATCGGATCGGCAGTCGTGCCCACGCCGCAGGTGCCGTCACTGTCCATGTCATTCAGTGTGCTGGCCACCGCA
This sequence comes from uncultured Thermodesulfovibrio sp., assembly GCA_964542175.1. Lineage (GTDB taxonomy): Bacteria > Nitrospirota > Thermodesulfovibrionia > Thermodesulfovibrionales > JdFR-85 > WFTX01. The sequence continues at coordinate 20,421 of CAZITN010000010.1, forward strand.
GTGTTGCAATCGCCGCCGGCCTGCTGGTTGGCCACTATGGTGTTTCGGAGGTTGACTGTTCCTCCGGAAATGTAAATGCCGCCGCCGGAGTCGGCCGCTATATTGTCTGTAATGGTGGAGTTCGACACTGTCAGCGTTCCACCGAATCTATTATAGATTCCTCCGCCCCGGCTGTTGGTGCCGGAGATAGTATTGCCACTGATGGTGGAGTTGGTAACGGAAGCCGTGCCGGAATTGTATATGCCGCCACCATAATTGGTTCCAGTACCGGTATTACCACTGATGGTGGAATCGGTGACGGTAAGGCTTCCCCAGTTGGAAATGCCTCCGCCCCAGCCGCCATTTTCCACAGTATTGCCGCTGATGGTGCAGTTGCTAACGGAAGCCGTGCCGGTATTGGTATTGAATATGCCGCCGCCTTCGCCCCCCGAAGGGTCTAAATTGTCGCTGATTATGCAGTTGCTGACGTTAAGAGTCCCGGTGCCATTATTGGCTATACCGGCACCGTTGCCATTACGGCCATTCTGGATGGTTACCCCGGTGATGTTAACGGTTCCTGCTCCCAATATCTCAAAAACACGATCTCCTGATACTAAGCCGTTGCCGTCTATGATAGTGTTTGTTGCCCCGGCGCCGGCAATATTGACCGATTCCATAATGTCGAAATCTCCGGCAGCGTTGGCACTTTCTACGCCTGCAATAGTGACCGTGTATGTACCGGCAGGGACGTTGATTGTATCCACCGTGGGAGCGGCGGCGCCCGCCGGACAGGAATCCACGGCAGAGTTCGTGTTAGCAGCCTGGATAGCCTCACGCAGTGTACAGTTACCGTTGTTTGTGAGATCGTCAGCAGTGGTGTTTACGTTGATCGTGGCCGCTCCGGCAGGGATTGCCGTAAACGCTATAAACAACAGGACGGCAATGCAAATAAATCCTCTCAATCCCTTCATCTCCATCATTACCTCCTCCTGAAAATATTTTCATCACGATAATCTATCGTGAGCCTGAATCAACTCCAAACGTAGAACCCAAAACTTAGAACGTAGAACGCCCTGCATTGGACCTGCCCTCCGGCTCCCTCATCACAATGTTACAGGTTATGGTCGTATGTATCCTAAAGCACCCTTGAGTTGCGGTACAAACGGAGTTTTCTAAGATTATATGCTGTGAATGGTTAGAGGAAGGTTAGAAAAAAGATTAAATTTTCCTTGCCTTTTTCAATAGCGCCTCTGTATCTCTGGAGGGACCGACACCGAGTTCGGCCATTAGGAGGTTTCGGCATCGGTTATATGTAAGCACGGCGTCCGAAGGTCTCCCAAGATCAATAAAAATGCGCATTTTCTTCCTGTAGAACTCCTCAGATAGGTAGTCCAGATCAATCGCCCTGTTACAGATCTCAACAGCCTTATCATACTCTCCAAGTGATTCATCATAATCCGCAAGTTTCCTGAGGAGACCGGTCATCCCGGACCTCAGACCGTCCCGCAATCTTATGGTCCAGGGAAGCATCTCATCCCCTTCAAGGAAGTCCCCCTGGTAGAGTTCCAAGGCCTTTTGCGAAAGGGACAAAAAGGGTTCATCATCCGGAGGCATCTGCTCTGTCAGTTTAATCAGTTCCTGAAGTGTCCAGATATCTACACTGCAGAGGCCCCGGTTAAGCCCGATTCTCCCTCCCCTGAGGATAATAAACTCATCCTCGCCAAGAATCTTTCTGAGGGCATGGAGGGTAAACTTGAGAGACTGAGATGCCTTGTCCCCTTCCATCTCGGGCCATAGTGCATTCATCAGCTTCAGATCGGGGACATCCGCCCCCCCGAAAGTAATGATCGCCTTCAGAAGTTCCATAGGCTTCCGCCTTACCCTGCCCGGGAATTCGAGGGGTTTTTCGTCCTTTACGATACTCAGTCCTCCAAGTGTCTGAATCCTCAACGGATAGGGCCATCTGTCCAGGATACGGGGAGATTCAGGCGGCTTGAGATTACGCTTTCTTATAAGGGTCTTCACATATTCCGTCTCGATCCCGTCTTCAAGTGCGGCGGCAGTGATCTGGGACATCATATCAGAACTCCAGTGAAGTGTGTTCTGGTACCGCTCCCTGGCATATATGGAAAGGGCCTTCTCCAGCCACTCCCTGTACTGTCCGTCACCCTTCTTCAGATACAGGTAAGCCTTCATCATATAGACCCAGGATATGCCTTCACACATGCCCCGGCCTCTCATTATCCCTTCCGCCTTCTCGATCTGAACAGAGGCCGCCCTGTACCTGCCCAGCCCGATAAGTGCCTGTGCCATCCCGAGGTGGGTTAGAAAGATGGGGATGGGACTTCCGGTTCTGAAGGCCATCCTGACGGTCTGTACGGCATTTCTGAAGGCACTGACGTAGCGTTTCCTCAAAAGGTCCCGGCTGAGTTTTACGGAACTGCAGTTGCCGATATCAAAAAAACTGTAAGGCTTTATGAGGGGCTTCATCTTCTGGAGGAATTTTTCGGAAGCCTCCGCGTCTCCTCCTATCAGCGAGGCATAAGCACCGGTCTGGTAAAGCGGAATATCAAGGAGATGAACACCTGTTTCCTCTGCTATTGCAAGCCCTTTTTCCACACTGGCCAGACATTCCTCAAAAGAGGCATCCACCATGTGAGAGTGAACCGCCTCTATCAGATGCCACCTTATCCTGGCAAGGGGTGACGCCCTTGAGATCACGACAGTATGTCTGAGTATGTTTATGAGTTCCGTTGCCCGGATATGCTCACCAGCATAAATGAAGTAAAGATGGAGGGGATCGGCAATGGCGAGTTTCACCTCAACCGGTATGTCCTCCCCCATCAGTTCCAGGGCCCTCCTGATCCAGACATCAATCCTTGGTGCAAAGGGAGTCCTTGCAAGGATAATCTCAACCATTCCCTTGATGACCGCAAGGTATATATCTCCCGATGGGATGGAATGGGGACCCTCAATGATCCCTTTCAGCGCAGAAGCCCACCTGTCCATCCGCGTAAAGTCTCCCCTTTCAAGAAAGATGGTCTCTACCGCACCGGCCCACGACAGGAGGGCGGACGGGATATCATCCTGCTTGATAAACTCTCTGAAGGCATGCTCGAAATATCCCCTGCTCCCGGCAGTTTCAAAGGGCAGCATGCACACCCCCAGCCAGTAGTGAAGCCCCGGATTCCGGCTGAATATCTCTTCAGGAATCTTTCTGAGCCAGCCCTCAACAGTCCTGTTTCTGCCCCTGGAGAGAAGCAACTCTGCATGCTCACGGACCAGCAATGAAAGGTCCTCCCAGTCAGCAGCCTCAATCAGGAGTTCAGCAGCACTTTCAATATCCCCGGATTCCTTAAGCAGCACGGCGGCATACTGCCGGAGCAGGAGCAGGTCGGAGGGTGTAAATAACTCTTCCGCCTGTCTGACAAGGAATTCCCTGAAGAGGGGGTGGTACTGGTAGTAAGATTCGCCGTTTTCATGATGCAACATGGTAAAAAAATTGTTGCGGCTCAATTCCGAAAGGATTGCCCGGGCATCCTTGATCCCGGTGATTTTTTCTGCCATGTCCGGTGTCATCTGGGACAGAAAAGAGGACTTCATCAGGAATTTCTGCAAAGGTCTCTCGGTTTGCGGAAATACCTCACTTGCAAAGTACGAGAAGACATCTTCCATACCACCGGCGTGCTCCCGTACATTTCCGGCTGTAAATGCAGACTTGCTTAGAAGCACCAGCCCCGCCGCCCATCCGTCAGCCTTCTCGTGCAGATAATTAGAGATATCCTTGTCAGTCCCGCAGGATAACGCATCGAGCAACTCTGCCGTTTCTTCAACGGTAAATCTGATATCGCTCCACTCAATAAAGCTCATTCTGTTTCTTGCCTTGAAGCGGATGAAGGCTGGTGGAGGTCCACTTCTGCTCAGGAATATGACCTTTATCCCTTTCGGTATCATATCAAGACCGCAGGCCAGCATATTATGGAACTCGGATCCTGCAGGGACCTCCTGATAGTCATCAAAAACGAGCAATCCGGCCGGCCTGTCCACAGCCGGTGAAGCATGAGATATGCGTAAGCAGAGTTCCTCAAAGTACCTTCTTGTGAAGGCATGTATTCCATTGAGATAATCGGGAGTCAGAAAGGGCATGGGACTTTTTATCCGGGGACTTGCCTTCCTGACTGCCATCCCCAGGTAATGGAAAAAAGACGCAGGGTCGGCATCACCCTCATCAATCTGATACCAGAGGCAGTCCAGCTTTCTTGAAGTAAGATAACCTGAGATCAGAGTGGTTTTCCCTGAGCCTCCGGGGGCCGATAACCATATTATCGGAGTCCGGAGGGACCTGTCGATAAGCCTGAAGAGTCTCTCTCTTCTGATGGTGTTCTGAGGTTCAGGGCGGCTTATCTTGGCAAGTAACATCGTCTGCTGGCCCAGCGGGATCTTTTGTTTTTGCGATCGGTGCTTTTTCTCATGATTTCTAAAGAATCCAAATGATAACGCTATATTATACCCAAATTCGTTAATAACAGGTGAAAGACTGTGTTTGGAGGATCAATGAAGCAGGCGGAGTTGCTCACTGGCTCCTCTGCCTGTCAAGAATATTTTTTGATTCGCCATCTGGAAAATCGCTCAATTTAGGTTATAATTAAATAACCTGATAATCTTCAGAGGGAGGTGGGATATGGTAGAGAAGAAACGGCAGTATCTGCTCAGCGGCCTGCTGATAATTCTGGCCGCTTTGATCCTTACCGGAAAGGAGGTATTTCCCATGACAGAGAACATTCACTGGCTCGGCCATGACACCTTCAGGATTGATGGGAAGACTGTAACCATATATACCGATCCCTTCAAACTCAAGGCATCAGGGACCGCCGATATAATCCTGATAACCCATGATCATTTTGATCACTGCTCCCCCGATGATGTGAAGAAGGTGCAGAAGGAGAACACCGTGATTGTTGCCACCCCAGACTGTGCATCTAAGCTTTCGGGAGAGATAAAGACCGTAAAGCCCGGCGATACCATCACCGTCAAGGGAGTGAAGATCGAGGCGGTTCCTGCCTATAATACGAACAAGAAATACCATCCGAGAGGGAACGGCTGGGTCGGGTATATCTTTACGGTTGATGGCAGGAGGATATACATCGCCGGGGATACTGACAGGATACCGGAGATGAAGGAGTTTAAAAATATCGACGTGGCACTGCTTCCGGTGAGCGGGACCTATGTGATGACTGCTGAGGAGGCGGTCCAGGCCGCCCTTGACATCAAGCCTGACATGGCAATCCCGATGCATTACGGCTCCATTGTGGGTGATGAGAGGGATGCAGGTCAGTTTCAGGCAGAACTTGAGGGAAAGGTGAAGGTGGTGATTCTCAGAGAGGAATGAAATGCCAGATGTAAGAAAGATTCTTCTCAAACTCTTTAAGAAATATCCCGAACCGAGGATTGCCCTTGAGTTCTCAAACCCGCTGGAACTCCTTGTGGCAACAATACTGTCCGCCCAGTGCACCGACCAGAAGGTAAATCAGGTGACAGAGAAACTCTTTAAAAAATACAGGACCCCCCGGAATTATGCCGAAGCTGACCTGAAGACATTTGAAGAGGAGATAAAACCTACAGGGTTTTACAGGAACAAGGCAAAACAGGTTATCGGCTGCTGCAAGGCCATTGTGGAGAGATACAACGGAAAGGTTCCCGATTCCCTTGAAGAACTGGTCAGGCTCCCGGGTGTGGGGAGAAAGACCGCCAATGTGGTGCTTGGTTCAGCCTTCGGCAGAGAGGCGATAGCCGTGGATACCCATGTCCTGAGGGTAAGCAACCGGCTGGGGCTTGCGTCATCAAAGAATCCTGATAAGGTGGAACTGGAACTGATGGAACTGATACCCCGGAAGGACTGGACCCGGTTCACCCTTGCGACCATCCTCCACGGAAGGGAGACCTGCAGGGCAAAAAGACCCCTCTGTGGAGAATGCATACTCTATGATGACTGCCCCTGGGAAGGAAAGCCAGAGAGATGACAGAGAGAGAACTGAACGACGAAAACAGAAGGATGAAGAAGCTCCGGTTCCTTGTCGACCTCACAACGGCTGTGCTGATACAGGCTGATCTGAGTGTTGCCGAGGCGGTCGAACTTGTTGATGATACGAGGAGAGCCGTGCTTCAGCTTTTCCCGGGCAAGGACGATGTCTATGAACTCATATATGCCCCGCGCTTCAGAAGGATACTTGCCGAGAGATTTACAATCCCTGGCTCGATATCTGGACGAAATTGAGTGGGACTTATTCTATCTTCCCGAGACCGGCTCCACGATGAGTCTGGCCAGGGAGCGGGTCGGCAAGGGACTGAAAAGGAACCTCCTTGTCATTACCGACTACCAGAGGGCCGGAAGGGGAAGGAGAGGCCGGAGGTGGTTTGCTCCTCCGCGGAAGAATATTCTTGTCAGCCTCGTTACAAGGCCAGATCCATCAGATCACCTCACACTCTATTCTCTTAATGCTGCGGCAAGCGGGGTGCTTTCTCTCAGGATGCTTCTCGAGGAAGATTCTTCCCTCTCAGTAAAGTCCGGAGAGGTCTGGTCCAAGTGGCCCAATGACATTTACTGGGGAGAGAGAAAGGCAGGTGGTGTCCTGGGTGAGACCGGCCGGGACAGGGATGGAAGGCTCTGGCTGATTATCGGGGTGGGGATAAACCTGAATCTCCGGAAGGAGGAACTGCCGGATGAACTGGAAGGCGAGGCTACAGGATTTTTCATGGAGACTGGTAAAGATGCAGAGAGGGGAAGGGTGGTGGAGGGTTTCATGGAGTCCTTCAGGAGCGGTATCGCTCTTCTGGGAGAGAGTCCTGAACGGCTTATAGAGAGATGGGAGGCCCTGAGCAGAACACCCGGGGCAGAGGTCTCTGTCCGGACAGAGAGAGAGGTTATAGTGGGAAGGGCAACAGGGCTTGACGGAAGGGGCTTTCTCAGGATAATCACACCCGATGGGAGGCTGAGGGTGGTTCAGACAGGGGAGGTGTATCATCTCAGGCACCGGAATGCTGCTGATTGATCTCGGCAATACCAGAATGAAAGTACTCCTTATAGGGAAAGGGGGACGTAAGCGAGGGGATATCCTTACTTCTAAGCTGATAAAGGGCAGCCTTGAGGAGTTTATGGACCGTCTGATTGATGAGGAGGATCTGGATACTGTGATGGTCTCATCAGTGGTGCCTGGACTGAATGTTCTACTAAAGGAGGTAATCAGGGAAAGAACCGGACTGGAGACCCATTTCCTGGATGCCTCTACAGAGACGGGAATTACTATAAAGGTTAGAAACCCCGAAGAACTGGGCTCAGACAGGATAGCCGGGGCTGTGGCGGCATGGACAGAGGCGGGGGACAGTGCCATTGTGATAGATTCCGGCTCTGCCACCACCCTTACCGTTGTGACCGGGAGGGGCGAACTCCTCGGCGGGGCGATACTCCCCGGCCCCGTTATGATGGCGAAGGCGCTAAACATGGAGACCGGGAAACTCCCCCTTGTGGAACTCCGGAGGCCTGAGGGGGCTTTAGGTCGGGATACGGAAAATAGTATAATTTCAGGAATAATACACGGGACCGCCGGAGCGGTAGAAAGGCTGGCCGGACTGATACAGAAAGATATCGGGAAGGCGGAACTATTTCTGACAGGAGGGAATGCCTCCCTCCTAATGGGGGTTTTCAGTTCCAGCTTCCGGTACAGGGAAGATCTTGTGTTGAGAGGGCTTGAGATAATCGTGAGGAGGCTTTACAGTGAATGAACTGAGAAGGGAACCGCTTCTGGGAAGATGGGTGACTGTGCTTAAGGAGTCAGTTGGGCCTGAGAAGTACGGCCGACATATTGATACCCCTCAGGGGGTCTGTGCACTCTGCCCGGGCGAACAGCACGATCTGCCTGTGCTCTTTCAATCCGGTGAAACCGATACAGGCATACCCCTAGTAAAGGTGGTCCATCGCGAAGCAGGGATATTCAGCCTTGAAGGGGACCTTGGCAGAAGGGGTGTGGGGATGTACGACCGGATGAATTCTGTAGGTGCAAGCGAGATCGTGATCGAGTCGCCCCATCATGACAGGCCTGCGGAGGATATGGGAACCGAACAGATGGAGAGGGTACTTGAGGCATATGTGACGAGGATGAGAGAACTTGAAAAGGACTCCAGGATCAGGTATATACTCATCCACAAGAACTCCGGTCTTCCCTCTGGTGATACCTGCGGACATCCTCATTCGCTGATTACTGCAACCCCGGTTATACCGAAACGTATAAAGGAAGAACTGGACGGTGCAAAGCACTACTTCGAGTACAAGGAGAGGTGTATATTCTGTGATATAATGAGGGAGGAAGAACGATTAGGGGAGAGGGTAGTGTTAAAGAGTGAGCATTTTGTAGTCTTTGTCCCCTTTGCTCCAAGATTCCCCTTTGAGTTCTGGATACTCCCACTCAGGCATCACTGTTCCTTTCCAGAGATAACCGATGAAGAGAGGCGGGACCTGGCCGTAACACTCGGCTTGATGCTCCGGAGGTTGAGAAAACTGCTTGATAATCCTCCCTACAATTATATAATACATACAGCACCTATCAGGATTCCGCGACGGAACCAGTGGCATACCCTGGGTGAGGATTTCCACTGGCACATGGAGGTAATGCCGAGGATAAAGAGGCTCAGCGGCTTTGAACTCGGTTCAGGAATGTATACACTGAGCACATCCCCCGAGGATGCTGCAAAATATCTACAGGAGGTGTCTGATGGAGATTAGGAAGATTCTCTTCCCTACCGATTTTCTGGAGGGAACGGCTGATGCAGTCCCCTATGCGGTGGATCTTGCAAAGAAGTATAATGCCAGGCTTTATATCCTGCATGTTATTTACGAGGTAACAAAGGCCACCGGCCTCTATGTGCCCCATATCACCCTTGATGAGCTTTACAGTTCAATGGAGGAGGAGGCGGCCAAGGAGATAGAGAAGGCCTACAGGGAGGAACTCAGGGGGTTTGATAATGTTGAGCACACCGTGAAGAAGGGTATCCCCTATGAGGAAATAATAAACTTCGCCTCTGACGAGGGGATCGATCTTATAGTGATCGGGACCCATGGCAGGAAGGGGCTGGACAAACTCTTCTTCGGAAGCACTGCAGAGAAGGTCATAAAGCATGCCCCCTGTCCTGTTATGACCATCCGGGTGAAGGAATAGACTGCAGCCTTCTGGATGCGAATTTGATTGTTTATCTTAACGCTGCATAAAATGAGGTCTGGCAGGGGAAAGTTTATGAAGCTGGAAGGTTTATTTGTTTCTGAGATCCGGTCTTCTGATAAAGAGATAACAGAGAGAGGAAAGTGAAGACAGAAGTTCTTGTTGTGGGAGGAGGTCCTGCAGGCGCTACCACTGCCAGATTGCTTGCGGCAGGGGGCAGGGAAGTGGTCCTCCTCGAAAGGGACCTGAACCACAGAAAACCCTGTGGCGGAGGGATCCCGTCGGGTGGGCTTGCCGATTTGGGGCTCTCACTGGACATCCCCCACAAGGTTGTAAGAGAGTTGAATATCCACTTCCCCTCTGGCAGGAACATCCACATACCCCTTGCTGGCGGGGACGTGAAGGTCGTTGACCGGGGCATATTCGATGCCTGGCTCAGAGGACTTGCTGAGAAGGATGGGGCTTTCCTCCTGGAAGGAAACTTTCTCAACCTCAGGGAAGACGGCAGAAGGATAATATCAGAGATTGAACTCAATGGAGAGAAACATCTGGTAGAATCCGACTTCCTGGTGGCTGCCGATGGGGTGAACTCCAGGGTCAGACAGGTCATGGGCCTGGAGCAGAGTGACAAGATCTATACCTACTCGTCAAGGATCATGGGACGGGACGTCTCTGCCTGTGAGTTCTGGTTCGGGAGCTTCCATGCACCCGGTTTTTACTCATGGGTCTTCCCAAAGGAGGGTGCGCTTTCTGTCGGGACCGGAACGCTTAACCCCGGCGAAGCACGGGTGCTTTTTGAGAGATTCCTGAGAAGGGCCGGCTTTTCTCCGGGAGACAGCCAGAATGCAAGGGGGTTCATGCTTCCACGTTGGAATGACGGTCCCTATCGCAAGGGAAGGATATTCTTTGCAGGAGATGCTGCCGGACAGGTAATGCCTTTCACCCATGAAGGCATCTACTATGCTATGAAGGCAGGAGAATTCGTGGCCGAGGCCATCAGCGCAGGAAGACCGGGCCTCTACAGAAAACTCTGGAAAAAGCGGTTCCACGGCCGGTTCAGATTGATGAAGAAGATAGAATCGGTCTTTCTCATGGACGATGTGCAGGTCGAGAAACTCTATTCCCTTTTCATCAGGAAAGATGTCCAGGATATCTCAATGAGGCTCTGGCTCAGAAAGGAAGCTGGCAGGAGGAGCCTTCTGAGCTATCTGAACATCTTCAGGAAGTATATGAGTTGAAATTAAGGTTTTTCCTTCTCGCATCTTTAATTATCCACTTAGGTCTCTTTGCAGTACTTTATCTGATGCCCACACCCCCACAATCCCCGGAAAGGGGAAAACGTCCCCTGATAGCAAGGCTTGTAGAGCCTCCCCCTCTCAGGACGCCCCTTTCCATAACTCCGGAACAAGCTGTGAGAAAACCAAAAAGACCAGCCCGAAAGAGCCCCTTCCTTCCTGAAAAGGAAGTAGGGCCTTCTAAGCCTCCATCCCCTCCAGAACAGAAAAAACAGAAGAAAAAGACACTTCCAGGGGCCCGGCAGCAAGCACCTCCGGCCAAACCTTCATTGAAGGTACCGCCTCCCAGCGTTCAAGAATTGACTAAAGAAGGCGAAGCAGGGGGCCCACTGTCAGAAAAAGAGAAAGGCCGTGATACCGGAGACAGAGAAATAAAAAGAAGATTGCCTACACGGCGGGAACTGCTTGCTCCCGGCCTGATTGACAGACTTGCCCGCCGGTTTGAAAGGAAAGAGAGGAAAAGAAAGGGCAATAGGGATAAGGGGATAACCTTTGATGCCGATGAACTCAGGTACAGAAGCTACCTGATGAAACTGAAGAGCAGGATTGAGCATATCTGGGTCTATCCTCGTGAACTGGCACAGAGAGGGATCTTCGGGGACCTCTATATTCAGTTCACCATAAGGAAGGACGGAAGCCTCGGGTCAGTGAAACTCCTCAGGACGTCAGGATACAGTGAACTTGACGAGGCTGCCATGAGGGCGCTGAGGGAGGGGGCGCCGTACTGGCCCCTCCCGGAGAAATGGGAAGAAGAGGCGATAACAATAACAGGCCATTTCATCTATACCCTCTCGGGGTTTTATATAAGATGATCAGGCGGACTGCTATAACTCATAAAGTGTTTCATCCCTTATAGGTGGTGAAGGCCTTCTCCTTATCTTACCCTTCTTCTCGATAAGGGGCTCTTCATCATCGAGCATCTCCCCCAGCTCTTCTTCTATCTCATCAGGGGATTCGCCGCCCTCCAGTCTCTCCATCGCCTCCTCCCACCGGGGACCTAAACTTAGGCCCGTCATATCGGTAAGCCGCCTCATCAGCCGGGCCGCCTGCCGAGGGTCCCCTTCGTCTATCCCATCGGCCTCCTCAATGGTGGAGAGGGCATCCATAAGTTTTGATTCGTCAATACCCCGCAGGGGGAGGTCATCATCTTCAACCTCATCCCTGTTTCTCAATGTACTGAAAGATGAGACCATCCTTGAGAGGGACGACTGGCCGCACCCTGGACAGGAAGGGATCTTCTCCGTGTTTACCCTCCGTGAGAAGAAGCTGAAGATCGTGTTGCAGTCAGGACAGTAGAATTCATAAATCGGCATACCGTCTCTCCTGAGCCTTCAGAATTGCCCTGGACATCAATGTCCTTCTTTATTATATCCTGAAGAAGGAGAGGAATGGGACAGGTCTCTCTCATACCGGGGAGTTTGAAACAGTCCGGGGAGGTTTCTCCGTGCAAAGTGTCTTACATAATAAGGGACCTGTCTGAAGAGGAGGTATCTTTTGAAATCAAAGTCTATTCTCTCCCGGGGGAGATTCCACTCCTGGCCGGAGAGACAGAAGATAAAATAGACGCTGCAATCCATGGAGACAGCAAGGGAAGATAGTGCTTCCTCAAAGGGGTCATCATCCCCATGCCGCTCCTTGATATACCGATTTATCTGGTAGCAGAGCAGTACCAGAAGACCTATGAAAAGGACCGGATGGAGAATCTCCATTCCTATGGAAACGACCTCTGAAAGCATTTTTATCTTCCCTCATAACCTTTGTCTTCGCCATATTACCTGCTGGCAGGTTGACCTGTAATCTTATCGGACATTTTTCTTTCCTTCTTGAGGCAGCTATTGCTCATATATTTAAAAAGCAAGATTTATACCTGTTAATGTATAGGGTTGGAGTAAGGTCAGAAACTTCCCAGTCTATAATAACCACTTAATGTCTAACGGGAATCGTTCACCGCCTCTACCCGCCTTAAAACAAGCCAGGTTTCAGGAACCGGTCAATTCGGGGGAAATAAAAAGGCAAACCGGGTTGGACGTCCAGGGGCATCATCTCCATCCGTACTGTGAAAAGAGCGGAGGGTTTTCTGTACACTAAAAACTGTTATGGGAGAACACTGTTGCCCAAAATGATCCCAGATAAGGAAAGGAAGGCTTGCCGCCTTCCTTAAAAATACCTTGGATTGATGTGATGAGAGAAGAAAACAGTAAGAACCTCCAGCACATTTTACACCCGGCCGTCAGGGTGGAGGCTTCCCGGGAAGTTATTGAGATTCTGTCAGGGGTCATTTTTCAGCATTCCTCCACCGGGATTGAAGAACTGGAGAACGGATTTCTTGCGTATTTCCCGGCAGGTACGGCCATGGAGGACCTGGAAGGGGTAATTGCAGAGATGGCCGGAGCGCTCAAAAGATCGGGGATGGAGACCGGCTTCCAGGCAGAAGTGGAGATGGTCCCGGAATATGACTGGGTCTCCGAGTTAAGAAAGAGGTTCCGGCCCTTCAGGGTCGGTGAGGGAATGATTGTAAGGCCTCCCTGGGAGCCGCCGGTGGACGGGCTTCTGAACCTTCTGATTGAGCCGTCCATGGCATTCGGGACCGGTGAGCATCCCACCACGAGGCTCTGTCTTGAGGAGATTGAGAGAGTGAGCCGGAATGGGAATGCGGGTTCGCTCCTTGATGTCGGTACAGGTTCCGGCATACTGGCGATAGCCGCACGGAAACTTGGGTTTTCACCTGTTTCTGGAATTGACAATGATCCGGTGGCGGTAGAGATTGCATCTGATAACTGCAGGAGGAACGGGGTTGAGGATGTGATTATCCAGAGGGCTGTCCCCAGGGAGATCAGGCAGCAGTACGACGTAGTGGTTGCAAATCTTACCTCCCGGATCATAATGGATGTTATGAATGATCTTCTGAGGTTTACCGGAAAGAAGGGAGAAATCATCCTCTCTGGTATCCTTGAAGATCAGGGGGAAGAGAAGATGCGGCACCTTGAACGCCTGGGCTTGAAGGTCTTGAGGAATGTCTCCCTTGAAGGGTGGGTGATGCTTCACCTGGGGAGGAACTGAATGGATCTTCGTTTGTTATATACGGAAGGGAGGCGGCAAGCATTCCCCTTTATTTTTGTACAGCAGTGAAGGAGTTTAACTTTTCTGTGTATTTCAGGACTGTCCAGACAAAGGCCGAGTGACTCCATGTCAGAGGTGAGACAGAGAGAGGAGAGCCCGTTACAGGGTGAACCTGCTCTGCCAGCACACCGGAAGGAAGAGCATTCTTGGCAGACCATTCAAGGTATGGAACGGCTTTGTGAAGCTCCTGAAGATCTTCGGCTCCTTCAATAAGGCACTCCCCGAGCCAGAGCGTTGAGATGAACCAGGGATTGCCGGGGATATCCTCGGGGCTGTCATCTTCCCGCTGATAGAGATCATTCTTGTACCGGGCACATCCCCCGATCGGGGTCTTGAGCCATAACTGTCGGTGTATATCTTTGATCGTTTCTGACATTCGAGACTCCCTGGGAGAGAACACTTCAAGAGTCGTGAGTCCCAGCAGGCTGACGTCTATTTTTTCATCCAGTTCATAGCCGTTATCCTTCCTGTAGCCTGAGCGGGCGTATCTCCTCAGACCAGTGTGGTACAGGTGCCTGTCCAGCCCTTCTTTCATTTGCCTGGCCACTGTGTCATATTTCCCCGCCAGGTAGGTATCCTGAAAGAGCCTCGCAAAATTCGCCGCAGCCCTGAGGCCTGCAATCACCGCTGCAACAGTAAAGGAGTGCACCCCGTAACGCTCTTCCCATAAATCATAGGAGGGCATGGGCAACAGAGTCTCAGGATCGCGGTACCTTTCCAGAAAATCGGCGGATTTCTGGATGAGCTTCTTATAGAGAGGCCTGATGTATTCTATGTCTCTCGAAATCCGGTAGTGTATCCAAAGCGCCCAGAGGACAAGAGCGGTCGAGTCCTCCTGTATGGGGAGCACCTCATTCCCATCTACTATCCAGGGGTGCCAGTTGCTGGCCAGCGATCCGTCAGGATTATAATGCTGTAACAGGTAGCCCTCCTCTGACAGGACTTGAGAACAGAAGTCGAAAAATTTCCTGCATACATGAGAATAGCCGGCCTTTGCCAGGGCAGCAGCGACGAACGCCCCGTCACGCCCCCACATGTAGGAATAGGTATCCTTCCCAAAACGGACGATATCTGAGTCATTTGCTGCAATGATCGCTCCCCGGTTGTCGATCTGTGTTCTCAGGACAAGGAGGCTTCTGTTGAAGACATCGGTGACTGTCCCAGGAAGGTCCCCAAAGGACCTCTGCTCTTTTCGAACCCACGCTCCCCAGTAGTCTGATGTCCTTTTGATAAGTTTTGACGGTGTCTTCTCCAGTACCTCCTGGTTGAGCAGAGCCACCTCGTGGTACCGGGTACCTGCAGCCACCCAGTAAAAGGCTGTTGAACTTCCGCCTGGTGGCAGGTGCAGCCATACTCCTATTGTCGAGTCCGCAGAGCCCCAGGATATGGGATTCCCGCTGAGTTCTCCATCCTCGGCATCTTTCCAGGTTCCCAGCCTTCCCGGGACTTCCTTGTCTCCACAGGCGTAATGCTCTACCCCGCACTTCCCGGCCCCGCAACAGTTGATGAGGAAATACCGGTTGGCCTTGTAGTGGATGATGGACTGGGTACGCGGGTCAAAATAGGCAGTGTCTCCGATATCATTGCCGTAAAGATAGAAGTCGTGACTGAAAAAGAGTCTGACCTGACGTTCCCTCTCTTCAAGGTTCTTTACCTCAATCTTTTTTATAAAGATGTCCAGGTCAAAGTCGATGACGTCACTGCAGTGAAGTTCCAGCCCCAGAGACTCGTTTTTAAGGAAGACCTCGGTCGCAAGGCTGTCATTATGATACCTCAAATCCTTTTCCCATTCCGGTCCCATCCAGGAGCAGCGTCCATCCACCCACACTCCAAAACGGAAGGGCTGTCCCCTTGTATGATTTTCCTGGCCTATCAGGGGAAAGTAGACGTCCCTGATCTGGTAATCCGAGTCAAAGTTGAAGAGCAGATTGCCGTTGCCTACCGGAATGTCTTTGGGCATGGTCCCTCTATGAAGCCATCTGGCCATGAGGAAGGAGCTTCGGGAAATTACCGGCAGGCAACCTGTCATGGCTGGCTGATATTTGATTTTCGTCGAGAATATGCTGATACAGCTGTGAATACTTTTGGGCCATACTTGTGATGGAGAATCGATCCTGCACATGTTTCCTGCATTGCCGGGGATCGATGCTGTCAATGCGTCCGACCGATTCAATCATCCCGCTAAGGGAATCCACAATAAACCCTGTTTTGCCGTCTTCCACGATTTCCGGAACAGATCCCTCCCTGAATGCCAGAATCGGTGTGCCGCAGGCCATTGATTCAATCAGGACAAGTCCGAAAGGCTCCCCCCACTGTATAGGAAAGAGGGTGGCCCGTGCATGCCTGTACCACTGCTTCTTTTGCTCACTGTTTAGTTCCCCGATGTAGATGACCTGTTTGTCAGAGTCCAGCAGAGGCCTTATTGTTTTTTTATAGTAGTCTCTGTCCAAGGGATGTTTTGAAAGGTCAACAAACAGGTCGATAGAATCCTTCAGACCCTCGAAGAATTCCCTGTCAGCGGGTTTGTCCTGGACGCAGCCGGCAATGATGAGTTTGGAGCCGGTCTTTTTTGCAACCTCTATGGCCTTGTCCTGTCCCTTGACAGAGGTTACCCTGCCTATGGTGAACAGATAGCTGTTCCTGTCCGGCCTCTCTTTGAATTGCCAGTCCTGCATTTCAATCCCGTGATGGACGGTCTCGATATTCGTCAAACCGCTGTACTGCCGCTTCTGGTATTCGCTTATTGCCACGAAATGCATGGACGGGTTTTCCATGGTGTTGAGGCGGTGGTAGTGGTCTTTTTCAATCCAGCTGTCCCTGGCCGGCACATGGAGGGTCATCACGATCGGAAGACGGGGACGGAACAGGCCGGAGTAAATATAATCCAGCCATCCATGTATATGGATGACGTCAATGTCACCCTGTTCCGCCCTTTTCATGGCCATCGCAAGGTGCATCTTGACGATGTTTATCTGCTCCGGTGTACTCTCACGGACATAGTCACCCAGACTGTGCCGGACAGTGGAATACTGTTCGCCTGCGACATGGGAATCGGCAGAACAGGCAACAATGGAGCGGTGACCTAAAGAGTGGAGTCCTTTATCAATATTGTAAATGACCGTTTCTATCGGCCCGTAACCGAGGTCAGGTCTGATAGGCTTATTGATGGTGGCTACCTGCAATACAGTCAGCCTTTTGGGCTTCATTCTGAGCTGCCAGGGCAGATTCCAGGGGAAAGCTGTGAATGAGGGTTTCCTTTTGATTCCTTAGTATAACATTAAAGGGGAAAGGAAAATCCGAATATTTTCAGACTGCATGGATGGACCTGCGGTAATGATTCCTTTTTTGGCTGAATTGCGAGTGAAGCACTTCGATTCTGTGCTTCCCATAAATCAGTCTCCACACTACTCTATCGAGAAGAGGGGTTCACTGATTGACCGGGATTTGCAGAGGGGACACCTCCCGGGTTTTTTCATCTTCTCACGCTTTCTGAAGACGAAGCCGCACCGGAGACACTCAGGAGGCTTCATCCTGAACTTCCCGCCTCTCTTGCTTACGGACTTCTGGATATGAATCAGGTGTTCCTGCACCTCCCTGTCCCTGATCCCTAGTTCAAAGGCGATTTCGGACTGGGTAAGATAATGCCCCTTGAGGAGCCTGATAAGTTCCCTCCTGAGGGTCTCGGTCCGTCTTTCCGGGATGGGCGGGTTTTTTTGAATACTCATCTAAGAGTGCCTATTTGCCGGTCTCGGTAATCCCGTGTTCCTCCACAAGCTTTCTCTTGCTGGCTTTGCCGATCGAAGATACCTCAAGGATGAGGTAGAAGGTGATAGCCAGGGCAAGCCCGATCAGGAGCAGGAGGCGGAGGGTCTTTGACTTCCTGAGGAAAAAGAGGAACATCACTATCCCTCCGATGAGCACAAGGTAGGGCTCTGTCTGGATGAAAGAGCGGATTGTATCTATTATTCCCTGGATATCCATTTTAATCACAATACTGTCTTTAAGATATTAACAATTCTCCTGTTCTGTTCACAAGGCCGGAGGGATGTTATAATAATCCGATACGGTATTGACCGTATTGAGACCTGAAGAAATCCAAAGGAGAAAGGAATGGAACTCTCTACCCATTGCGACCGGTGCGGAAAGGAGATAAAGGTGGTGAAGGAGACTCAGGATGGCGGAACCTTTTACATGGTTCATGGCCTTTTTTGTATAAACATTCCCGCCTTTTTCTGCGAGAAGGAGTGCTTTGAAGAGACCCTCGCCTCGGTGAAATCCTTTGATTACATGGAGAAGGACGATGACGGCAAGGCGGTGGTGGATGTGGATGTGATGATAAACGAGTCGTTGATACTCGACAAGATGTACGATATTGTTTACGATTCAGACAATCCCCTCTTCCCGACATTGATCTTCCAGAGACTTCTGGAGATGGATCCCGGCAATGTCAGGTTTCTCTATGCCCTTTCTTCCCTATATGTCGGTTTGATTGCGGCGGAGAATACCCCGGAAGAGATGCGGGAGAAGATGAAGGAGAGGCTTCAGGAGGTGGAGATGACTCTGAAGGAGAGGAGTGAGGCGGGATATGGCCGGCTTCTTGAAGTCAAGAAGCACTACGGGATAGATACCTGAACTGCCCATGATTAGAGGTGACAGCTACGATATTGTTGTTATCGGTGCAGGCCATGCAGGGTGTGAGGCAGGACTTGCCGCGGCACGGCTTGGATTCAGTACCTGTATCTTTACGATGAATCTGGACACGATAGGACAGATGTCCTGTAACCCTGCCATCGGAGGGCTTGCAAAGGGACATCTTGTGAGGGAAATCGATGCCCTTGGCGGTGAGATGGCAAAGGTGACGGACCGCACCGGTATCCAGTTCAGGATACTCAACCGGTCCAAGGGACCTGCCGTCTGGTCTCTTCGTGCCCAGGCCGACAGGCTTCTCTACCGGCTCGAGATGCGGCGGGTCCTTGAGGAGCAGGAAAACCTTGAGATCAAGCAGGCCCAGGTTGAGGAAATCCTTGTCAGAGACGGCCGGGTGAGCGGGGTTCTTACTTCCCTCGGCGTTTTTCATCCTGCCGATGCCGTGATAGTAACGACAGGAACATTTCTTAATGGCCTGATCCACATCGGGCTTTCAAGCCAGCCTGCCGGGAGGGCAGGGGAGTTCCCTTCTGCAGGGCTTTCAGACTCCCTTGGGAGGATTGGTCTTCGTCTGGGAAGGATGAAGACCGGCACTCCTCCGAGGCTGGATGCCAGAACGATAGACTTTTCCATCATGACAGAGCAGTGGGGGGATATGCCGCCGCCGCCCTTTTCCCATACCACTTCGGAGATTACCACTCCTCAGCTACCGTGTTACATCACCTATACAAATCAGGAAACGCACAGGATAATAAGGGAAAACCTCGACCGCTCCCCCCTTTACAGTGGGAAGATAACCGGTATTGGGCCTAGGTACTGCCCGTCTATTGAAGACAAGGTGGTCAGGTTTGCCGAGAAGCAGAGGCACCAGGTCTTTCTGGAGCCTGAGGGACTCAACACAAGGGAATACTATGCAAACGGGATCTCCACCAGTCTCCCCTATGACGTTCAGGTAAAGCTCGTCAGGTCCATAAAGGGACTGGAGGAGGCCGGGATAATGAGACCCGGCTACGCCGTGGAGTATGATTTTGTCTACCCTACGCAGCTCAGACATTCCCTGGAGACCAGGGAGGTTGAAGGGCTCTTCCTTGCAGGTCAGATAAACGGGACATCCGGATATGAGGAAGCGGCAGCCCAGGGATTGATCGCAGGAATCAATGCCGCAAACAGACTCAGGGGAAGGCCGCCTCTGATACTGGAGAGGCATGAAGCATATATAGGTGTGCTGATCGATGATCTTGTTACAAAGGGGACGTCGGAGCCGTACAGGATGTTCACCTCTAGGGCTGAATACCGGCTTCTCCTGAGGCATGACAATGCCGATCTCCGCCTTACGGAGAAAGGTTATCATACCGGTCTTGTTGGAGAAGAACGATACGAAGAATTCAGGAAGAAAAAGGATATGATCCAGACCGAACTGACGAGGCTTGAGACCGAGCGGGTTTCTCCGGAGGAGGCAAACCCTCATCTTCGCGGAGAAGGGAGCAGTCCCCTCCGGGAGCATGTAACTCTGGAGCAGTTGCTCAAAAGGCCTGAAGTTACCTACCGGTTGATCAGGGAGATTTCTCCCCCATCCTTTGAGCCATGGCCGGCGATTGAGGGAATCATCGAGACAGAGGTAAAATACAGGGGATACATCCGGCGCCAGGAGGAGATGGTAAGAAGGCTTCAGAAACTGGGGGACAGAAAGATCCCTGAAGACTTCCAGTATGACGCCATTGCGGGACTTTCCAGGGAAGTCCTCTCGAAACTGAAAGAGGTGAGGCCTGAAACCATAGGACAGGCAGGCCGGATTCCCGGTGTCACCCCCGCTGCGGTGGCACTGCTGATAATGGCCATTGAAAAGGATAAGCGGCTGAAGCAGCCCGTTGCAGAGGACCGGGAGGCAGGGTGAGTCCAGTCCAGGAAAGGCGGTTCTGAATGCCGGAGAAAGACCAGTACGATGATCTGAAAAAACTCATATCCCTCTCCGCCGGGAGGCTCTCTCATGAGTTTGAGAGCCATGTCTATGAACCGCCTCTCTCCGTCCTGGGTCATCTATTCAGGATCGCAAGGGATGAGAAACTGAATGACCGGAAGAGAAGGAACCTGACTGTGCTGATGAAGATTGCCCTTGAGGAACTGGAGACCGAAGAGATTCCGGAATGGCTCCTTGGTGAGATCGAGAAGTTTCTGGATGCCCCCTCCTTTACTGACGAGGAAAAGACGATCGTGATATCCGCCTTCGAAGCTGATGAACTTATCGGTAAGGTGAGGGGCTATGAGGAGTTCATTGAGAGGGTCTTCGTAAACCCTCCTGATATAGAGGAATTCCTGATTAACAATATCAGGGATAATCCTTCCCGGCTCGCTGACATTTACGAGACCATGCTTGCCGAGAGTTCCCCGGAAGGGCTGATCGTGATGATTGATGACCTGACAGGCTCAGGGGCACAGGAAGTCCTTGATCTCCTGGAACTCCTAGTATACCATTCCGACCCGGCTGTCTCTCGATCTGCCCTCCATGCGATTGAACAGGCGGAAAACCAGGAGGCGATAAGGACGCTCTATAGCATCTCGAGGCTCCACCCCGGACTCCGGAGGGAGGCCGAGAGGATGTACATAAACCTGATGCATGAAGTCCCACTCCCGGATGAAGGGCCTTTTGATAAGGAGGATCAACCCTCAAGTGAAACGGGCTCGGGCTTTTTAGATATGAAGATCAGCCTTGTCGACGGAAATGGTGCACTTTCTGCCTTCTTCGGCAAGAGAATGGCCAGGAACAGTTATTTTTATGCCTCAATCCTCTTCAAGTTCGATACAGGTATAAAGGATGTGATGCTTATCTCCAACCTCGACAGGGCTGGCTACAATGACATAAGAAGGGAGTATCTTGCTGAACTTCCCTTCTATTCTGCAACTGAGGATTACCTGAAGAGGCTCCTCCGACATTTCCTCTGGCTCGGGGAAAAAAAGGGGGAACCCTTCCCCAGGGATTTCATCACACTGAAGAACATAATGAACTGGAGGGATCTTGAACCCATGGAGTATGACTTTGAATTCCCGGAACTGGAACCACTGAGATACAGGGTGGATGACCTGTTTCACTTCCCTATGGAGACATGGTGGATGGATGACCGGAAGATATACAACATCCTCTCTCCCTACCGGGGTTCAGAACTCAAGGACCTCCCGGAAGAGGTGGTGGCTGAAGTACTTATGGAGTATCTTGGCTATCTCCAGGAGAAGATCCTCCCTTATTGTGAACTCTCGGCTGACATAGTCCTGAACTCCCTGGACAAGAAGAAAAGCAGAAGGCTCAGGCTCCTGCTCTCCATCAGGGATGAACTCCTTGGACCACCGGAACGGCTTTATAACTCAAGTTTTCTGAACTTCGGGATGTATACAACCATTGACCATGTACTCCATAACCTCTCAATCGGTGCCGCAGGACCGGAACCGGTTTGAGCGGAAACACTGCAGAGAAGAGGTTTCTTGATACGATAAGGAGGGGTACTTCTGAACTGTCCCTCCAAGACCTGTCTCTTGAGAAACCGTTTCTTGAGTACTTCCGGGAACTGAAAAGATGGTCCCGGGGATACAACCTTACCGGACTTGAAGACGAAGCGGATATAGCCCTCGACCTTTTCATAGACTCTCTTCTGTATCTGAAGGTTATTCCCCCTCCAGATGGTTCCGCCAGGAAACTCCTTGATATTGGAAGCGGAGCGGGATTCCCCGGACTGGTACTGAAGATTGCCAGGCCGGATCTGGAGACAACCCTACTGGAGCCCTCGAGGAAGAAGGCGGCTTTCCTCAGGCAGGTGGCTTCCAGACTGGAACTGAGAGATGTAAGGGTTCTTGAGATGAGAGTGGAGGAGTTCAGCCGAACCGGAGATATCTTTGACTTTATCACCACGAAGGCCCTCTTCAGTGGTTATGATTTCATCAGAAAGACTATCCCTCTCAGACAGAAGGGGACTCTCCTTCTAATGAACAAGGGGCCACGTTACAGGGAAGAACTGTTACTGGTCCGAAAGAACATCGGAGAAGAGGCAGGGGAACTTCTCTTCGAGATAAAAAAGACTACTCTTCCTGTATCAGGAAAGGAGCGCTACCTGATAAGTATAACCCTTTAGTATTCTTATTTGAGCGATTTATCATAAGCAGGACAGGTAAAGGCGCCTCCTAACCCCATTAAATGCAATGAGTATAAAAAAACAGGAGAATGATTATTAACCCGATGGGTGGAAGACCGGAAGTTGATGTTCTGGGATTGCGGTATTGCTGAAATGGGGATTACTCGCCGCCTCCACCTGACCCTTAAGAATGTTTCTGATAATGTCAGCATCTGAATTGCTCAATTCAGGTATTAGTAAGAGCCCTCCTTTATGGCGGGATGACAGCCCTTACAGTCCTGCATAGGAAATGCCACCGTGAGATGGCAGACACCGCAGAATTTTCCCTGAAGGTTGTAGATCATCTCGAAGTGCTTGGTGGTCTTCTTTTTTATGTTGAAGATGTCGGGATGGCAGTTGGCACAGTCCAGCCAGTAGCTGTGTCTTTTGTGGGAAAAGTATGCAGGCGGGACCATAGTCCACTCAGCCTCAAGACGTAGTATCTTCTTGAAGGGCATGGGCTTGTAGTCTTCCTCAAGGATGCTCTGCTTGGGCTTTATCAGCCCCTTCCTTATCGCCCTTATCCAGTCTATTCTGTTTCCGAAGGGTGCCTTCGGGAGTATCCGGGCGAGTTTCCTGAATTTCTCGACACCTGACCGCCTGTCTCCGGTATGACACTTTGAGCAGTTCTTCTCTGAATGGTCAAAGGCCGTTTTTCCGTCATGGCAGGCACCGCAGAACTGTCCGTTCCTGTTGGCCTCCTCAGTTATGCCGGAGGTATTGGCCTTCATCAGGAAGTCAAGTTCAAAATGACAGACACGGCAGGTGTATTTTGTCCTGTGCAGCCAGTGGGAGAAGACTGCAGGTTTGATATCACCGCGGTTTTCTGACGGACTCTTGAGCAGCAGGTTCCCGTACTCCTCAGGTGAAGGCAGTTTCGGCATATCCCAGAAAGTACCTGCGCCTGCAGTTCCGGAGAACATAAGAAGCACCAAGACCAGGGTCCATCTTTTCATGTCATTTCCCTCTTGAAATTCAGTGAATGCGAACTTGTTTAATAGACGTCTTTTGTATGGCAGAGCCGGCAGTCGGTGTTAGGGAATGCCACGTTTCCGTGACAGGCCCCGCAGTACTTCCCGTCAAATATCTCCTGCATCGTGTATTTGGTGGCACCCCGTTTTACACCGAATATCTCGGGATGGCAGAGTTCGCATCCATTCCAGACGGCATGCTTCTTGTGGGAGAATACAATATCAGGCATCCCCTCTTCCAATGCCTTCAGTTCGGTGTCTTCAGGAATCTTCAGGGGTTTCCTCTTTATGGTTATCCCTTCAAGATAGTCCTTCAACTTGACCAGCCCCTTTTCTTCAGCCTTCAACCAGTCGACACGGTTTCCAAACCGGGCCCTTGGAAACCCCTTTGTAAACTTGTAGAAATTCTCCTCGAACTTGACCTTCTTGCCGTAGGAATGGCAGAGGTCACAGTTCTTTGTGGAGTTGCCCACGGAATCCTTCTCCTCCGGAGGGAATGCTTCCTTACCGTTGTGGCAGGCGCCACAGTATAGACCGTTCTTGTTGTCCTCCTCAGTAATCCCCGTTGCACCAGCCTCCATTGCAAAGCCTATATCCACATGACAGAGCCGGCATGTATATTTTGCTCTGTGAAGCCAGTGATTGAAAACGACCGGGGCGATGTTGTTGTCTTTGGAGAAATTATTGATTAGCACATTGCCGTATTCGTGTGGACGGGGTGCCCGTTTCTTGATCCCAAAGGTCTCCCCGAATACAATGGAAATGGCCAGAAGGGTGATCACACCCACCATGAAGAAAACCAGTCTTTTCATAGTCCCTACCCCCTTGAGAAATTTTTCAAATCACTTTACTACAGGATATCTTATAATTCAGACTTTAAAGAAATGATATCATAAAATATCTGTTATGTCAAATCAGGACATGGTTAACATCAATCATCTGTCCTTTCTCTGAATGAGTCTCCTGAGCATGTCCAGTTCTTCAGACCGTAATATCCATGCAAGGAGAAAGTACAGAAGTACCGAGACCGTTATGGAAGCAGAGAGGATAAATACCCTACGAAGAACTTCCCCCGATCCGGTCCAGTCGCCTGTCGTGGAGACAAGATAGCCGACTGTCCCCATGATCACGGCTCCGGAGAGGGCCTTGAGGAAGGACCGCTTGATCCTTGCTGCCCCGATCCCGCCGAGCCGTTTCCTCAGAAGCAGAAAGAGCAAAGTGAAGTTCAGCCATGAGGCAAGGGAGTTGGCAAGGGCGAGCCCTCCATGTCTGAGCGGGCCCATGAGGATCAGGCTCAGGAGGATATTTGTGAGCATTGCTGTAACGGCGACCTTTACTGGTGTGCGGGTATCCTGGAGGGAGTAGAATGCTGCCACCACGACCCGGACACCAACCATGGACCAGATCCCGATGGCATAGAAGGTGAGGGCAAAGGCCGTTCCCTGCGTTGCAGTGTAATCAAACTCTCCCCGCTGGAACAGGAGATTGATAATAGGGGTTCTCAATGCTATCAGTCCTACCATGGCCGGGAGGGTGATGAAGAAGAGGAATCTTATGGATGAGGAGAAGTCTTCCTTCAGTGCTTCCCTGTCATTCCTTGCAGCATGTTCAGACAGGGAAGGCAGTGCTGCCATTCCCATGGCAACACCGAAGATGCCCACGGGGAACTGTATAAGCCTCATTGAGTAGTAGAGATAGGTGATGCTCCCCTCCTCAAGATACGAGGCCAGTACGGTACTGACGAAGATGTTTATCTGTGCGACGGCAAGCCCTACTATGGATGGGAGGATCAGCCTTCCCATCTTCCTGAACCCCTCATCCCGGAAGGCAAGGTTTATCCTGAAGGTATAGCCGCTTCTTGCGAGAGAAGGTACCTGGGTAAGGAACTGCATCATTCCGCCAAAGGTGACGCCGATGGCAACGGCCAGTATCGGGTCGGCAAACAGACCTGAAAGGGCTACTATGGTCAGTATGATCGTGACATTGAACCAGGCAGAGGAAAGGGCCGGGATGAAGAAGTTCCTCTTTACATTCAAGGCACCCATTGCAAAGGCTGCAAGGCTTACAAAGAGGAGGAATGGAAACATTACCCGGGTAAGGAGGGCGGTCTGGCCGATCTTTGAGGGGTCATCGAACCCCGGCGCTATCAGCATGACTATCTGAGGGGCAAGGAGTATGCCCAGGAGGGTGACACTCCCCACCCCGAAGAGAATGAAGGTGAAGACAATGTGCGTAAGCCTGTCAGCCTCCTCCTTCCCCTCCTTTGTCATCTTCTCCGTAAGGACGGGGATGAAGGCTGACGACATGGAGCCTTCGGCAAAAAGTTCCCTGAGGAGGTTGGGGATCCTGAAGGCGACGAAGAAGGTGTCCGAAAGGCCGGTTGCCCCGAAGTAACCTGCTATCACCATGTCCCGGACAAAGCCGAGTATCCTGCTGAGGAAGGTGGCCAGGGAGATATGAAGGGCGGACCGGGCTATGGTGGTTTTCTGGCTCATCGGGTAGATTATATCAGAAAAGCCGGTGGAAAAGAAGAGAGACAGTTGCATTTGGACTCCATGATTTCAAACTTTTCCGGAAAGGCCCGGACATAAAGATACTGCGTGAAGATGTCCGGATCAGGCTCTGAGATTTTCAAGAGAAAATATTCGGGGTATTGACAAAAAAGATTCTTTATTGTATTCTATTAGTAGTTGCTTGTCTCAGAAGACACTTCTCTTATTTCACAGAAAGAAGGAGCATACCGCTTTTATCATAATCCTGTCAAAAAATTGAGGGTGCAACAGATTAGCTTTGTGTGGTAATCTTAACTTAAATAACAAGACAGTCCCCTTGGGAACTTATCCAATGAAAGAGATATCCGATTCCTGCAACCTTGGTTGCTGACATAACACCATCCATAAAAAGACTTTCAAGACAAGGAGAGAAGCATGAGTAACATTTCGATCTCCGATCTCAAGGAGAAAAGCGTTGAGGAACTATCTTCAGTGGCAAGGAAACTTCATGTGGAAGGCGCCTCTGACATGCGGAAACAGGATCTTATCTATGCAATTCTCCATGCCCAGGCTGAAAAGATGGGAAGCCTTTTCGGAGAGGGCGTACTGGAGATACTGCCTGACGGGTTCGGGTTTCTCCGTTCCCCTGACTACAGTTACCTCCCCGGACCTGATGACATATATGTCTCACCTTCACAGATAAGGAGGTTCAGCCTCAGGACCGGCGATCTTGTCTCAGGACAGGTCAGGCCACCAAAGGACAGTGAACGGTACTTTGCACTCCTGAAGGTAGAGGCTATCAACCATGAGTCACCTGACCAGAACATAGCCAGGCCACTCTTTGACAACCTCATTCCATACTACCCGACGGATAAGATCAAACTCGAATACTCGAAAAATGACTTTTCAACGAGGGTGATGGATCTGATCACACCTGTGGGCATGGGACAGAGGGGCATGATCGTTGCTGCACCCCGTACCGGCAAGACCATGCTCCTTCAGTCCATTGCAAAGGCAATCAGAAAGAACCATCCAAACATACATCTCATAATCCTGCTTATAGACGAAAGGCCCGAGGAAGTGACGGACTGGAAGCGGCAGGTGGATGCTGCAGAGATAATCAGCTCTACCTTTGATGAGCCTCCCTTAAGGCATACACAGGTGTCGGAGATGGTTATTGAACGGGCCAAGAGGCTTGTTGAGACAAAACGGGATGTGGTCATCCTCCTTGACAGTATCACCCGCCTGGCCAGGGCATATAACGCCATAATGCCAACAAGCGGCAAGGTCCTCTCCGGCGGCCTTGATGCCAACGCCCTTCAGAAACCGAAAAGGTTTTTCGGAGCTGCCCGGAATATTGAGGACGGTGGAAGCCTGACCATCATCGCGACGGCCCTCGTGGATACGGGAAGCAGGATGGATGACGTGATTTTTGAAGAGTTCAAGGGAACGGGCAACATGGAACTCCACCTTGACAGGAAGCTGGTTGACAAGAGGATCTTCCCGAGCATAAATATCAATGCATCCGGCACGAGGAAGGAAGAACTCCTTGTCTCCAAGGATGTGCTGAACAAGATGTGGATCCTGAGGAAGGTTCTGAACCCCCTCGGTTCTGTGGAGAGTATGGAATTCCTGCTGGATAAATTGAGAGGGACCAAGTCCAACAAGGAATTCCTCGACATGATGAACAAGTAACCTGATGTCTCACAGAGGAAAAGGCCAGAGGGCACTTCCAGTGGGAGGGGCTATATTGGGGGC
The DNA here is from genome assembly GCA_964542175.1 of uncultured Thermodesulfovibrio sp. Taxonomy (GTDB): domain Bacteria; phylum Nitrospirota; class Thermodesulfovibrionia; order Thermodesulfovibrionales; family JdFR-85; genus WFTX01. The sequence continues at coordinate 48,049 of CAZITN010000010.1, forward strand.
TGTTACAGGGCTTCTCTCGGTTTTGTCCATGGATATTTTCTATTCCGATGCACTCCAGGGGACCTGGCGGGATGCAATATCCAGGGATTTGATGACAGCCTTCTCCATTTCCCTTTCTCCTGACAGTCCGGCCGTTCTTCTCATTTATGTCCTGATAATACTGTTACTAATGGGATTCGGTGCTTTTTCCGGGTTTGTGTTCGGGTTCATAATCCAGAGGGTCTTTCTCCTTCTTGATTCAGGTCATGGATAACCGTTTTGCCGATGACAACTGGTGCGTTGTATGCGGGGGAGACAATCCCAGGGGGCTTCATCTCCTATTCAGTGCTGAGGAGGGAAAGTCGGAAGCGGTCTATACAGCAGAAAAATCCCATCAGGGCTACAGGGACATAGTCCATGGAGGTATACTCTCAGCCATCCTCGATGAAGCAGCCATCAAGGCTGCTGCCTCACTCGGGCTGATTGCCATAACCGCTGAGATCACTGTACGGTTCAGAAATCCTGTTGTAAGCGGTGAAGAATGCAGGGTCCTCTCTGAGGTCATCCCGTTAAAGGGGAACTTCCTCAAAGGTCTTTCCCGGATAATCAAGCCTGACGGTTCCATTGGGGCGGAGGCAGAAGTGAAGCTCCGGTCGGTATGAAAGCCGGAATACTCATACTGGTGCTTCTTCTCTGTATCGTGGGGTTTGTCTCGGGCTACAGGTATTATCAGTACATTGATAAAGACCCCGCCTACTGCAGGACCTGTCACCTCATGGAAGAGGGCTACCGGTCCTGGAGGTTGAGCCAGCACAGCCATATAGTCTGCCAGAAGTGCCATTACATGAGCATCATCGAAGGGAACAGACTGCTGATTGCCTATGTATCAGGCAGCGGGGAGTCACCGCCCCAGGCCCATGGCAGAAAGACACCCTGGGAGGAATGCCTCCGCTGTCACACCCAGGAGGCATCTCAGGGGTCGGTCACCCTCAGGAAGTCCTATGGCCACGCCAGGCATGTATTCATGGAGAATATCGCCTGCAACACCTGTCATGGTGGTGAAGGGCACTCTTTCACTGTCGATCAGATCAGGTGCCAGAAGTGCCACAGTGACAAACTTGTCCACGGGATGGGTATGGCCGGCACATACTGTCTGAACTGCCATAGTTACGGCGAAAAGAGACCGGGCCTTACAGGACCTGAAAGATGTATCGAGTGCCATAAAAAAATCCCTTCATCCGTGCCAATGGCAAAACTCAGGTGTTACGACTGTCATTCTCCACATGACAAACTCAAGATGGAAAGCAAGGACTGTCTCAGTGCCTGTCACGGCAATGAGACAAGGGTAGGGCAGCACGGGCTGCATGAGAAAAAGACATCCCTTGGCTGTCTCGACTGTCACAAACCCCACACATGGAAGATCGGCAAGGCAGAGGCGAAAGGACTCTGCGACAGATGCCATCCCTTCCGGCCACCGGAAAGTTTCATTTACTGAACGAGTGATCCCCCGTTGCTACCAGATACGTGTCTGATAAAGACTGACTTCTGAAACAAGACCAAATATTGACAAAAAGGCATTTTTACTTTTATTCTATATATTCTTAATTGGAGGGCCGCTAGCTCAGTCGGCAGAGCACCGCCCTTTTAAGGCGGGTGTGCCGGGTTCGAACCCCGGGCGGCTCACCAGGATTGATCTCAAATTTCAGATCTGAAATTTGAGATTCTCAGATGCGTCCCCATCGTCTAGCCAGGCCTAGGACACCGCCCTTTCAAGGCGGTAACACG